>CAMHER010000033.1 GCA_946184215.1 uncultured Clostridia bacterium
GAGTGGACTCGGCCTTGTGTTTTGTCTTCGGTTGTCAGATCACGCGCACGCGCAGTACCTCGGGCATGGCGAGGATCTGCTCCGCCGTGTCCTCGCCGATGGGCTGGCCCAGGTCGACGATCGTATAGGCATAGCCGCCGCGGGGCTTGTTGATCATGTGCTCGACGTTGATGTTCTTGTCGCTGATAAAATCGAGGATGCGCGTGATCATGCGCGGGACGTTGCGGTGGATGACGCACAGGCGGCACACGCCCATACGGCTGAGGGAGGCGTTCGGCAGATTGACGCTGTTCTTGATGTTGCCGTTGAGCAGATAGTCATAGATCTGGTTTGCGCCCATGACCGCGCAGCGGTCCTCGCTCTCGGGCGTGCAGGCGCCCAGGTGCGGCATGACGATCACGTTCTTTCGCCCGATCAGTCTCTCGTTGGGAAAATCGGTGACATAGCGCGCGACCTTGCCCGCCTCGATCGCGGCAAGCACGTCCTCGTCGCACACGACCTCGCCACGCGACTCGTTGATGATGCGCACGCCGTCCTTCATTTTCCCCAGGGTCTCGGCGTTGATCATATGGTGGGTCTCATCGGTATAGGGGACGTTGAGGCTGATGTAGTCGCTCCTGGCAAGCAGATCGTCCAGCGACTCGGCGCGGACGACGTCGCGCGAGAGGTTCCAGGCCGCGTCCACGCTCATGAACGGGTCATAGCCGAGCACGGTCATATCCAGCGACACCGCGAGGTTCGCCACCAGCGCGCCCGTGGCGCCGAGACCGATCACGCCCATGGTCTTGCCCATCAGCTCCGGGCCGCCGAAGGCGTTCTTGCCCTTTTCGACGAGCGACGGGATCTTTTCGCCCTCCCCGGCGATGGACTTTACCCATTCGATGCTGCCCAGCACGTCGCGTGAGGCCATGACCAGTGAGCACATCTCCAGCTCCTTGACGGCCTCGGCGTTGGCGCCGGGGCTGTTGAAGACGACGATGCCCTTTTCCGCGCAGTCCTCCACGGGGATATTGTTATAGCCCGCGCCGGCACGCGCGATGCACAAAAGCTCTTCGTTAAAAGCCGCGCCGTGCAGCTCCGCGCTGCGGATCAGAAGAGCGTCCGGCGCTTCGATATCCGCGCCGACGGCGCAGCCGCGGCGCTCAAGCGCCTCGATCCCCAGCGGGGAGATGCTGTTCATCGTTTTGATCTTAAACATGTTCCGCCTCGAATTCTCTCATATAGTCGGCCAGCTTCGCCGCGCCCTCGAGGGGCATCGCGTTGTAGAGCGAGGCGCGCATGCCGCCCGTGCTCTTGTGGCCCTTGACGCTGACAAGGCCCCTTGCCGCCGCGCCGGCGACAAATTCTGCGTCCAGCTCCTTCCTTCCGGTGGAGAAGGTGACGTTCATCAGGCTGCGGCTGTCCTTCTGCGCATGCGGGATAAAGAGACGGCTCTCGTCGAGCACGTCATAGAGCAGCGCCGAGCGCGCAAGCGCCCGCTCATGCATGGCCTCCACGCCGCCGGATTCCTTTACCCAGTCCAGCACCAGCGAGAGCATGTAGATGCACCAGCAGGGCGGAGTGTTGAGCATGGAATCGCTGCGGATCATGGCGTCATAGCTCATCATCTCGGGCGTAAAGGGCAGCTCGTGCCCGGCGAGATCCTTCCGCACGATCACGACCGTGAGCCCCGCGGGCGCCATGTTCTTCTGCGCCCCGGCGTAGACGAGGGCGTATCGGGAAAAGTCCACCCGGCGCGTGAGGATGTCCGAGGACATGTCGCACACCAGCGGCGAGACCGTCTCGGGGACATACTGCCACTCGGTGCCGTAGATCGTGTTGTTTGCGCAGTAATAGAAATACTTTGCCCCGTCGGTGAGCCTCAGCTCCTCCTGCTTCGGGATGCGGTCGTGACCGGTGGAGGAGGAATCAAAAGCGATGTGCACCGTGCCGTACTTCTTCGCCTCCTCGGCCGCACGTCCGGAGAAGCGGCCTGTCACGGCATAGTCGGCCTCGCCCCCGGCAAGCAGGTTCATCGCGACGGCGGCAAACTGCAGCGTCGCCCCGCCCTGCAGCAGCAGGATCTCGTGGCTGTCGGGCACCTTCATCAGCTCGCGGAAGGTATTCTTGGCCTTGTCGAAAATCTCCTGAAAGGCAGCAGAGCGATGGCTCATCTCCATGACGGACATGCCGCTGCCGTGATAGTTCAAAAGCTCCGCCGCCGCCTTCTCCAGCACGCTCTGCGGCATTGTCGAGGGGCCGGCTGCGAAATTATATACGTTCTTTCTTTCCATGCGCTCACCATCCTGCGCTTTTCTTCTTTACTGCTTTACTATACCATTCCCGCGCAGACGGGTCAAACGGCATTTCCCACAAGCTCTTGCCCCGAAACAGCGGTGATTTTGACGGTTTTGACCTGTCCGTGCAATCCCTCGTCCGGCACGCGCACCTTCAGGTAATTGTCGCTGTGGCCCACCGAGCCCGCGCCCGCGTCGCTTTCAAACAGGACGGAAAGCGCCTGTCCGACGTTTTCGGCGAGATAGCGCTCGCGCATGCGCGCGGCGACGGCCTGCGCCTCGGCGGCGCGGCGGCTTTTCACGGCGGCGGTGCACTGATCCGGCATAGCGTCGGCCTTGGTGCCGGGGCGGCGTGAATAGGGGAAGATATGCATGTCGGCAAAGGCGCATTTCTCGATGAAGGCCAGGGTTTCGGCATGGTCGGCCTCCGTCTCGCCGGGGAAGCCCGTGATCAGATCCGTCGTCAGCGCGCAGCCGGGAAAGGCTTTGCGCAGGCGCTCGGTCACGGCGAAAAACATCTCGGTATCGTATTTGCGGTTCATGGCCCTGAGCGTCTTGTCGCAGCCGGACTGGAGCGAGAGGTGGAAGTGGCGGCAGAGCTTGCCGCTCGCTGCGACCTTTTCGCAGAATTCGTCCGTCACAACGGTCGGCTCCAGCGAGCCGAGGCGGATGCGCATATCGCCGGAGACTTCTCCGATCGCCGCGATGACGTCTCCGAGCCCCGGCTTGCCCGGCAGATCGACGCCGTAGGAGGCGACCTCAATGCCCGTCAGCACGAGCTCGCGGTAGCCCTCCCCGGCAAGGCGCGCCGCCTCGGCACAGGCGCTTTCGATCGGAAGAGAGCGCAGCCGCCCGCGCGTATAGGGGATGATGCAGTAGCTGCAGAAGTTCACGCAGCCGTCCTGGATCTTCAGCATGGCCCTTGTCCGGCCGCCCAGCGCGCCGGCGGGCATTTCCTCGAATACGCGGCGCTCAAAGGGCTTGTCGACGAGAGAGATCTCCTCCCCTTCCGCCACGGCGCGCTCGACCGCCTCGATAAACTTCGTCCGCTCGGCCGCGCCGAAGACGACTCTGGCGCCGAGGGCCCTGACGCTCTCCGGCTCGAGCTGGGAATAGCAGCCTCCCACCGCGATCACCGCTTCCGGGTTTTCCTCGTGCAGGCGGCGGATCAGCTGGCGGGTCTTTCGCCCGCTCTCGGCGGTGACGGCGCAGGAGTTGACGATCACGGCGTCCGCCCTCTCGCCCTCTGCCGCCGCGGTGTGCCCATGTGAGAGCAGCAGCGCCTCCATCGCCTGGGTTTCATACTGGTTGACCTTGCAGCCGAGAGTGGATATAATATACTTCATGACAAATCTCTCCATAAGGAACGGTTAACAAATGGAACACTATCTGGATAACGCAGCCACCACAGCGGTCTGCCCCGAGGCGGCCGAGGCGGCCGTGCGCGCGATGGTCGAATGCTACGGCAACCCCAGCTCCACCCACACGAAGGGACGCGAGGCGGCAAAGCTGCTTCTCTCCGCCCGGACTCAGGTGGCGGACGCGCTGGGCTGCACGCCGGGTGAACTGGTTTTTACCTCTTGCGGCTCCGAGAGCGACAACTGGGCCCTACTCGCCGGGGCTGAGGCCAACCGCCGCGCCGGGCGGCATGTGATCTCTTCCGCTGTCGAGCACGACGCGGTGCGCCGCTCGCTGGATCTTTTAGAGCAGCGCGGCTGGGAGGTCACACGCCTGATGCCCGCGCCCGACGGCTCGATCCGCGCGGAGGACGTCAAGGCCGCGCTGAGGGAGGACACGGCGCTCGTCTCGCTGATGATGGTCAACAACGAGACCGGCGGCGTGACCGATATCCCGTCCGTCGCCCGTCTGCTGAAGGAGGCGGGCTCAAGGGCGCTGCTGCACACCGACGCGGTGCAGGCTTTCCTGAAGGTCCCCTTTTCGGCCAGGACCCTCGGCGCCGATCTCATCAGCATCAGCGGTCACAAGATCCACGCCCCCAAGGGCGTCGGCGCGCTGTATATCCGAAACGCCCTGCGTCTGCAGCCCTTCCTCGTCGGCGGCGGGCAGGAAAACGGCCGCCGTGCCGGTACCGAGGCAACGGGGCAGATCTGCGCCTTCGGTGCAGCCGCCGCGATCGCAAAGCGCGGCCTTGCGGAGAACAGCGCGCGCATGGCTTCTCTCAAGGCTGAGGCGCTTACGCGCCTGCGCGGCGAGATTCCCGGGCTTGTCTGGATCGAATCCGCCGCACCGCACATCTTAAGCCTTTCTCTCCCCGGCTGGCGGAGCGAGGTGCTGATGAACTACCTGGAGGCGCGGGAGATCTATGTATCGAAAAGCTCCGCCTGCAAAAAGGGCGGACGAAGCCACGTGCTCGAAGCGATCGGTCTCAGCGCTCCCGTTATCGACGGCGCGCTGCGCATCGGCCTGTCCCGCTTCACGACGCGCGAGGATATCGACGCGCTTTGCGCGGCGCTGAAAGACGCGCACGACACACTCGCCCACCGCTGAGCGCGGCCGCAGTTTGAAAATTCACGGCGGTGAAGGTTCACCGCCGTGTTTTTATTTTTCTTTTGTCTTTTCTTCCGGAGCGTCGTCCTCGTCGATCTCCGCTTTTTTGACCGGCCTTCGGGTGACCGGGTCGATATGGTCGAGATCGGAATAGGCGTTCGCCTCCACGGGCAGATCCCGCTTCCTCAGCCTTTTTTCCACCAGGTTTGTGATGCCCGTGTAGATCACGACAAACACCGGCACGCCCAGCAGCATCCCCCAGAAGCCGAAGAGCCCCGCGCCGAGGATAATGGAGAACATGACCCAGAAGCCGTTGATGCCGATCGAGCTGCCGAGGATCTTCGGGCCGATGATGTTGCCGTCGATCTGCTGGAGGATGATGATGAAGATCACAAAGATCAGGCACTTGAGCGGATCGACCAGCAGGATGATGAAGGCGCTGGGGATCGCGCCGATCAGAGGGCCGAAGAACGGGATGACATTCGTCACACCAATGATCACGCTGACCAGCAGCGCGTAGGGCATCTTCAAAATCGCGCAGACGATATAGCAGATCAGCCCGATGATGGCCGAGTCGAGGAGCTTGCCATTGATAAAGCCCATGAAGGTCTTGTCGGTAAAACGGATCGCATCGCGGATCTTCTCGGCCCGCTCCAGGCCGAACACACAGTAGCAAAGCCTCCAGGCCCGCGCCGTTGCCCCCTCGCGGTTGGAGAGCAGATACACCGAGACGATGATGCCGATGACCACGTTGTAGACCGCGCGCACGAAGTAATACACGCCCGCCGTCACGTTTGTCACAAAGCTGCCGAAGCGCGGCAGGATCGTATCGCGGATCCAGCCGAAGAGATTGGTGTTGATCTCCTCAAACTTTTCCGTCACAAAGTTCTGCACCTCAGGGTAGTTGGTCAGCATCCCCTGGGTCCACTCGCTGATCTTGGACACATAGGTGGAGGAGTTGTTGACGATGGTCTCGATGCTGGCATACAGCTGCGGGATGATGAGATAGACCAAAGCCGTGATGACGGCCAGAAACACGATGATCGACAGCAGGACCGAAAGCGCCTTTGCCAGCCGCGGCGAGGCCTTTTTCTTTTTGCCCGACAAGCTCTCCGTCATAGGCAGGAAGAGATTTTTATACAAAGTCTTATACAGCGGAGAGAGGAGGTAGGTAATGATAAGGCCCCAGATAAAGGGACTGAGGATCCGGCCCAGGCTGCCCAGCGCCTTGCCGATCGCCGGCAGGTATGCCAGCGCCATATAGAAAAGAACGGAGCAGGCGATCACACAAAACGCCGTCACGCCCCAGTAGAGATATTTCTTGTCCCAGTTGAAAATCCTTCTCATCGTGCTGTCCCCTTTCTGCCTGAAAAACATTTTACTATCGCGCAGAAATCGCGTCAACAACATTTTTTGAATTCTTTTTATTGATTCTGTTGTTATGTAAACTTTTTTGCCGCTTTAAAACGTCACTATTCATTTTTGTTTTTGTGGAAAACCCTGTTGGAAATGTGGAAAGTCTGCCTGTTTACAGCCTGTTCATTTTTCTTTTGGCATGAATACGGAGCGCATTTTTTGTCGAATTATTCATAATTCTGTCAACCTTGCATGTTATCCGCCCCTGCCACATATCCATAACCGAGGTGATGAGAGGATGAAACGACTGCTTTCCGTTCTGCTGCTGCTCTTCCTGCTGCCCCGCGGCATGGCCTCTGCCGAGCCGCTGCGCGACGGCGATTTGAAGATCGCCGCGCCCTACGCTGTCCTGATGGAAAAGGAGACGGGAGAGGTACTCTACGAAAAGGGCGCCCACGAGCGGACGCTGCCCGCCAGCGTCACAAAGGTCATGACGCTGCTGCTGATCGTCGAGGACATCGAAAACGGAAAGATCAGTCCCGACGACATTGTCACAGCCAGCGCCCGGGCGGCCTCCTTCGGCGGCAGCTGCGTGTATCTCGAGGAGGGCGAGCAGATGAGCGTCGATGAGATGCTCAAATGCATTGCCGTCGTCTCGGCCAACGACTGCGCCGTGGCCATGGCGGAGCATTTGTGCGGCACAGAAGAGGTGTTTGTCGAGCGGATGAACCGCCGCGCCGGCGAGCTCGGCATGGCAGATACGCACTTCACCAACTGCACGGGTCTGTTTGAGGATGAAGATCACTACACCTCCGCCTGGGACGTGGCGCTGATGTCGCGGGAGCTGATAGGCCATGAGCTGATCAAGCAATATTCGACCATCTGGATGGATTCGATCCGCGGCGGCAGCTTTCAGCTGAGCAACACCAACAAGCTGGTCTACTGGTACCCCGGCTGCACGGGGCTGAAAACCGGTTTCACCTCGAAGGCCATGTACTGTCTCGCCGCCACGGCGGAGCGCGACGGTGTGGAATATATTGCCGTCATTATGCACGGCGACAGTATCGAATCCCGCAACGCCGACGCCAAGGCTCTTCTGAACTATGCCTTCGCCAACTTCACGCTCTGCCCGCTTCCGCCGGAGGAGGAGTTTCCCTCTGCCCCGGTCGCTTACGGCAGTGCCGAAACGGTCCCGCTCCGTCTCTCCTCCGGCGAGCGCTTTGTCCTGACCGGCAAGGGAGGTGAGGGCTGCCGCTTTTCCTATGAGCTGAGCGAAGCGCTCTCCGCGCCCGTACGGGAAGGCGACGAGGCGGGGCTGCTGATCGTCACGCGAGGCGGCGAGGAGCTGGCCCGCTTCAGCCTTACGGCGGCTGAGGACGTGGAGAGGATCGGCGTGTGGGGCATTTTTGTCCGTCTGGCGGCCAGCCTCTTCGGTCTTTAAGAGCGCCGCGCGTCTTCCGGCCGCTCCGGCTGCGGAGGAAAAGCCTTCTTGCATTCCCGCGGGAAACATGTATAATAAGTGCAGGATTCCAAAGAATGTGAAACAGGAGGCTTTTTTCAATGGTTAAAGTCGATCTTTCCGGCGCTTCCGCCTTTTTTACCGCCGCCGGCCCCGATTATGCCCGCGCCGCGCTGGCGCACAAGACGCTGAAAGAGGGCAGCGGTCTCGGCAATGACTTCATCGGCTGGGTCGGTCTGCCCCGCAGGATCCGCGACACGGAGCTTGAGCGCATCATCGCCGCGGCCGAGACGATCCGCAGCCGCTCCAAGGCTCTGGTGGTCATCGGCATCGGCGGGTCCTACCTCGGCGCCCGCGGCGCGATCGAGCTGCTGCGCCCCATCCCCGGCCCGGGCGATCCGAAGGTTTTCTTCGTCGGCAACGGCCTGAGCGCGGACTATCTGCGCGACGTGCTCTGCCAGCTGGGGGACGACGATTTTGACGTCAACGTCATCTCCAAGTCCGGCACCACGCTGGAACCCGCCGTCTCCTTCCGCATTTTCCGCGAGATCCTGGCGAAAAAATACGCTGACAAGGCCGACGAGCACATCTTCGCCACGACCGACGCCAAGCGCGGCGCGCTCAAATCCCTGGCCGAGGCAAAGGGCTGGGAGAGCTTTGTTGTCCCCGACGATGTGGGCGGCCGCTTCTCCGTTCTCTCCGCCGTGGGTCTGCTGCCCATGGCCGTCGCGGGCATCGACGTGCGCAAGGTCATCGACGCGGCGATCCGCGAGATGGACGCGCTTTCCGTTGAGAGCAGCGAAAACCCCGCCTGGCAGTATGCCGCCGCCCGCCAGAACCTGTACAACAAGGGCTACGGCGTGGAGATCCTCGGCTGCTATGAGCCCAGCTTCCATTTCATGGCTGAGTGGTGGAAGCAGCTCTACGGCGAGAGCGAGGGCAAGGACGCAAAGGGCATTTTCCCCGCGAGCGTCGAATACACCGCCGACCTCCACTCCATGGGACAGTATATCCAGGAAGGCCCCCGCATGCTGATGGAGAGTGTCGTCCGCTTTGCCAAAGCGCGCGGCAGCTACGAGGTCCCCTTTGATGAGCAGAACGGCGACGGGCTGAACTACATTGCCGGGCGCGACCTGAATGAGGTCTGCCGCATCGCGGCGGATGCCGTCAAGGAGGCTCACATCGCCGGCGGCGTGCCCAACATCGTCATCGAGGCTTCTGCGCGCGACGAGGAGGGCTTTGCCTCTCTCGTCTGCTTCTTTGAGACCGCCTGCGCCCTTTCCGGCTACATGTCCGGGGTCAACCCCTTCAACCAGCCGGGTGTTGAGGCCTATAAGAAGAACATGTTCCGCATGCTGGGCAAGCCGGGCGCGGTCTGATCGCCGGAGATGGCCAACATCAAAAAGACCGCCGGGGCGGTAGCCTCGGTGTTCGACATGATCGGAAAGAAAAAGGTCGCCGTTTACGCGGCGGCCTCCGATTATTTTCTGTTCATGTCGCTGGTGCCCATCCTGATGCTGCTGGTCAGCCTGATCCGCTTTCTGCCCTTTGACCAGGCCGATGTGCTGCGCATTTTTTCCGGCGCCGTGCCGGAATCGGTCTATCGCGTCATCTCCCCCCTTGTCGGCAGCATCTACCGCAGCGGCGGCGGGGTGATCACCGTCTCGATCCTGCTGACGCTCTTCTCGGCCTCCGGCGCCATGCGCGCCATTATGAAGGGGCTCGACGCCGTCTACGAGGTCGAGCGCCGCGAAAACGTCATCGTTTTCTTCGCCCGCGCCGTCGTCTACATGCTGATCCTGGTGCTGATCATCGTTCTGAGCCTTGTGGTGATGGTTTACGGCGGCGTCATCTCGACCTACCTGCGTGAAAAGCTCCCGCAGGGCGGCTTTTTCGAACGGCTCTTCTCGCTGACAAAGTACATGCGCTATCTGCTTGTGCTCGCGATCCTGACGCTCTCCTTTCTGCTGCTCTATCGCTGGGTCCCCGCCGGGGAGCATCACACTGCCTTCCAGTGGCCCGGCGCGGTGTTCTGCGCCGTGGCCTGGGCCGTGTTCTCATGGGTGTTTTCAATCTACATCTCGATCTCCGACAAGTTCGGCGCCTACGGCTATATCGGCACGATCATGGTGGCGATGATGTGGATGTATTACTGCTTTCAGTTCCTGCTGATCGGCGGCTGTATCAACGCCGTTATCGAGGCACGCAGCAGCGCCCGAGGTACCAGGCAGGACACCCGAGAAAGGCCGGAACTCTGATTCCATTAAGGATTATTAAGAAACGGAAGCCTCTTTTGAGGCTTCCGTTTCTTGACAAAACATGCTCTTTACGCTATAACTGTATTAAACGAACTAATACAGTTGAAACGGAGGAGGTGCTGCTTTTTGATTCATCTCGATTACCGCGATCCGCGGCCGATCTATGAGCAGGTCTATGACGCGCTGCGCAATCTGATCGTCACGGGTGTGCTCACATCGGGCGAAAAGCTGCCTTCGGTGCGCGAGCTGGCCGGGACGCTGGCCATCAACCCCAACACGATCCAACGTGCCTACCGCGAGCTGGAGGCAGACGGTTATCTCTGCTCCGTTCCGGGAAAAGGCAGCTTTGCCTCCGGCAGCGACGCGATGCGCGAGGCGCACCGGAAGGAGCTGCTGGAGCGGTTTGTCGCTCTGCGCTCGGAGCTGCGCGCCGCGGGCGTGGATGACGAGGAGCTGATCCGGTTGATACAGGGAGGCGGAGAAACATGAACGAGCTAATGATACAGTGCCGTGCGCTGGAAAAGCGCTTCGGTGACTTTCAGGCGCTGCACGCGCTGGATCTGCATGTGCCGCGCGGAGCGGTCTATGGCCTGGTGGGGCCCAACGGCGCGGGCAAGACCACGGTGATCCGGCATCTGGCGGGCATCTACCGTCCCGATGCGGGCGAGGCCCTTGTCTGCGGCGAGCGGGTCTGGGAAAACCCCGCCGTCAAGGCGAGGCTGGCCTTTATCCCGGACGAGATCTTTTATCATGCCTCGGACAGCATTGCCGATATGGCGCGCTTTTACGCCTCGATCTGTCCGCGCTTTTCCTTCCGGCGCTATGAGGCTCTGCGCGGCGCCTTTCGTCTGGACGACACGCGTCCGATGCGCCGTTTGAGCCGCGGCATGCAGAAGCAGGCCGCCTTCTGGCTGGCGCTTTCCCAGTGTCCGGAGGTGCTGATCCTGGACGAGCCGGTGGACGGGCTCGACCCCGTGATGCGCCGCGCGGTATGGAGCCTGATCCTCTCGGAGGTGGCCGAAAGGGGCACGACGGTGCTGGTGTCCTCGCACAATCTGCGCGAGCTGGAGGACGTCTGCGACCACGTCGGCATCATGGACGGCGGGAGGATGCTGCTCGAACGCACGCTCAGCGAGCTGCAGGACAACATCGTCAAGATCCAGCTGGCCTACGCCGACGGTGGCGAGCTGCCGGAAGGGCTTGAGATCCTGCATGAGAGCGCGATGGGCCGCCTGCGCACGCTGATCCTGCGGGGAAAGAGCGAGGAGCTGCAGGAGAGGCTTGCCGCCACGCAGCCGCTGTTTCTGGACGTGCTGCCGCTGTCGCTGGAGGAAATTTTTATCTATGAACTGGGAGGTGCCGGGCATGAGCTTACGGATCTGGTCCTTTAACCGCGGCATCGCGCGTGATCAGCTGCGCCGCTATTGGCTGCTGTGGGCGGCCTATCTCCTCGCCCTGCTGCTTCTGCTGCCCGTGTCGGTCATGAGCAGCAGCCGCAGCCCCTACAGCCCCGATCAGTTTTTCAACTACGCCGTGCTGAGCTCGGTGCGCCCCTGCGTGCTGGTTACGGCCGCGGTCACACTTTTGAGCGTGATGGCCGCCTTCGGCTGGATGTATAATACGCGCAGCTGCGCGGCCATGTGCGCGCTGCCCGTCTCGCGGCCGGCGCTGTTTCTGACCGCGTATCTGACATCTCTTGGCATGTGCCTGACCGCCGCGGCGGGAACGGCGCTTATCACGCTCGCCCTCGCCGTCCCCTCCGGCATGGCCCAGGCCGGGCCGATCCTGATCTGGCTTGGGGTCGTCGTGCTTGGCGTGTTTGCCTTTCTCGGCTTTGCCGTGTTCTGCGCCATGCTCACGGGAAGTCTGCTTGTGCTGCCGATCGTCTGGTTCCTGCTCGGCTGCGCGGCTGTGGCGGCGGAGTACTGCCTGCGGCATCTGACGGCCTATTTCGTTTTCGGCATGCCGGTCGGAACCGACACGCTTTCCGTGCTCTCGCCGCTCTGCCGTGTCGTGGCCGGGCTTCATGTCTCCTCCGTCTGCGACGAATCCGGCGTTCACATTCCCGACGCTTACCGGCTGAATGACATCCCCCTGATGGCCGTCTACGCCGCGTTCGGGCTTGTGCTCGCCGCGCTGGCGCTGCTGCTCTTCCGCCGCCGCGCGATGGAGCGCGCGGGCGACGCCGTGGCCTTTGACGTCCTCAAGCCGCTCTTTCGCTTCTGTATGGCGCTCGGCTGCGCCATCGTGCTGCCCGCCGTTGTCTTCGACTGGCGCTTCAACCACACGCTCTTCGGCACCGGTGCGGCCGTCTTTCTCGCTGCGCTCTCCTGTATCAGCGCCTTTGTCGGCTGGTACGCGGCCGAGATGCTGATGGGCAAAACCACCCGCGTCTTCTTCCGCGGCTGGAAAAGGCTCGCCCTCCTCTGCGCGGCGATCCTCGTTTTCTATGCCGTGGGAGAGAGTGACCTGCTCGGCTACGAGCGCCGCGTGCCGGAGGCGGCGGAGGTGGAGAGCGTTTCCCTGCGCTTCCTCTCGCTCGACGAGCCGGAGAATATCGAGGCCGTGTGCGCGCTGCACCGGGATATCCTTGCCCACAAGGACGCGCATGAGAGCGCGTCCGAGGGCCAGTATTACGAGATCTCCTACCATCTGCGCGACGGCACGACGCTGACGCGCAATTACCGTCTGGCCTTATCGCGCGAGGCGCTGCTCGACCCCGCCTCCGACTTCCGGCGCATGGGCGCGCTGTTCAACTGCCGGGAGGCCATCGTGGAGCGGACGCTTGCGAACTTCCCCTATGACGAGCTGCTTATCACCGGCGGCGCGATCAACTGTCAAGCCCAGGGCGGCTATGAAAATCTTGTTCTCTCGGCCGAGGAGGCCGACGCGCTCTTTACCCGGGCCATCCGCCCGGATCTGGAGGCGGGGCGAATCGGCCAGCAGTATTATTTCTATGAAACGCCGGAG
Organism: uncultured Clostridia bacterium; assembly: GCA_946184215.1. Lineage (GTDB taxonomy): Bacteria > Bacillota > Clostridia > Oscillospirales > Oscillospiraceae > Limivicinus. The sequence goes on from CAMHER010000033.1 coordinate 12,828, forward strand.
CAGTATACCGACAGCACAAACGTGGAGATCATCCTCTACGGCGTTCCGCGCGAGAAGGATGCGCCCGTCAGCCGCTCCCCTTCGGCTTTTCCCGTGGAGGTCAACGCCGAGCAGTACTATCTGGACGTCACGGTGCAGACCTTCTCGGAGAATACCGTCGCGGCGCTGCGGGAGAGCTACGGCATCGAGCCCGTTCCCTTCGGCACGGTCAATCCGCCGGGCGAGTACAGTCCGCTTGCCGGCGCGATCGTCTTTGATTGACAAGAAGCGGCCTCCCCGACGGGGAGGCCGCTTTTCGTTTTTTTAGTTTTATGTCGTTTCCGTGCTCCGGACAAGCCTTTCGTGCGAAAGGATCATCAGCACCAGCAGCACGAGCAGATACAGCGGGAAGAAGCGGATCGACGTGCGCGCGGCGAGCGCGCCGAACAGCGGCGGCATCAGCGACGTGCCCGTATAGGCGCTTGCCATCTGCACGCCGATGATCGCCTGGGAGCGCTCCGCGCCGAAGTGGGCGGGCGTGGAGTGGATCAGGCTGGGATAGACCGGCGCGCAGCCCAGGCCGATGAGGATCAGCCCGGCAAGCGCGGCGCCGTTCCCGACGGGGAGCAGCACGAGAAGGATGCCCAGCGCGATGATCCCAAGCCCCAGACGCACCATCTCCCTGTCGCCGAGCTTGAAGGTCAGAAAGCCGCTGACGGCCCGTCCCGCCGTGATACCGAGGAAGAAGAGACTGCCGCACTTTGCGGCCGTGACCGGGTCGACGCCGCGGGCGGTGACGAGATAGCTGCTGGCCCAAAGACCGACCGTCTGTTCGACGGCGCAATAGCAGAAGAAGCACAGCATCACGGCCTTGACGCCGCTCAGCGAAACGATCTCACGCAGCGAAAGCGCCCCTCCCCTGCCGCTCTCCGCCGCGCCGCCGTCGGCCGCCCGCCAGAGGGGAAGACTGAGAAGCAGAATGGCCGTGAGTACCAGCTGGATCAGCCCGATGCTGCGGTAGCCGGCGTTCCAGCTGTGGCCGGCGGCGAGCATCGCGCCCATGATGGCCGGCCCCACCGTCGCGCCGACGCCCCACATGCAGTGCAGCCAGCTCATGTGCCGGCTGGCATAATGGAGGGCGACATAGTTGTTCAGCGCCGCGTCGACGCCGCCCGCGCCAAGCCCATACGGGATCGCCCAGAGGCAGAGCATCGCATAGCTGCGGCTGAAGGAAAAGCCGAAGAGCGCCGCGCAGGTCATCGCCACGCTGATCGCCGTGACCTTTCCCGCGCCGAGACGCCGTGTCAGCCGGTCGCTGAGCAGGCTCGAGACGATCGTGCCGACGGCGATGATCATGAAAACGAAGCCCGAGGCCGACAGCGGCGCGCCGATCTCCGCATGGATGACCGGCCACGCGGCGCCGAGCAGCGAGTCCGGCAGACCGAGACTGATAAAGGAGAGATAAATGATCCCCAGCAGCAGAGAAAGCATAATAACCTCGTGTTTTTCTATCGTATGATATCGAAGCGGGCAGGCCCGGATGAGGCCTGCCCGCTTCGTCCTGTTTGTTACAGAACCTGTGTCGAAGCAAGGCGGCGGTT
>CAMHER010000034.1 GCA_946184215.1 uncultured Clostridia bacterium
ACGACAGCAAGGACTTCTTCGGCAAGGCCACGAACCTCACGGTCTCCGGCCAGCTCAACGCCGAGAACTTTGCCCTCGCCTTCGGCGACGTGTACACCTTCGGCCCCACCTTCCGCGCCGAGGTCTCCTATACCCAGCGCCACGCGGCCGAGTTCTGGATGATCGAGCCGGAGATGGCTTTCGCCGACCTGTATGACTATATGGACACGGCCGAGGCCATGGTCAAGCACATCATCAACACCGTGCTCGAGCGCTGCCCGCAGGAGATGGAGTTCTTCAACGCCTTTGTCGACAAGGGCCTGCTCGAGCGGCTGCACAACGTCGTGTCGAACGACTTCGGCCGCGTCAGCTATACCGAGGCGATCGAAATTTTAGAGAAGAGCGGCAAAAAGTTCGACTACCCCGTAAAGTGGGGCATCGACCTGCAGACCGAGCATGAGCGCTACCTGACCGAGGAGGTCTATAAAAAGCCGATCTTCGTCACGGACTATCCGCGGGAGATCAAGGCCTTCTATATGCGCCTCAACGACGACGGCAAGACCGTCGCCGCGGCGGACTGCCTGGTCCCCGGCGTGGGCGAGATCATCGGCGGCAGCCAGAGAGAGGAGCGCCTGGACGTGCTCGAGGCGCGCATGGATGAGCTGGGGCTGAAAAAAGAGGACTACTGGTGGTATCTGGACCTGCGCCGCTACGGCAGCTGCCGTCACGCGGGCTTCGGTCTGGGCTTCGAGCGCATGGTGATGTACCTCACGGGCGTTTCCAACATCCGCGACGTGGAGCTGCACCCGCGCACCACCGGCAACGCAGACTTTTAATGGGAAAAGATATAATAAACGAAAAACAGGACGTCGGGCAGCACTCCGTAAGGAAGGTGCTTTGAGGCAGGTTTTGCCGGCTAAAAAGGATATGAAAGCAGGCGTGACCGCAACGGTCACGCCTGCTTTGCATCTCTATTCCGGATTTTGGGGGCAAAATCCGATGCTCGTTAGAACCGCAGACAGAGTTGTGCTCGCCAAAGGCTTCCCCTTGAGGGGAAGCTGTCAGCCGTAAGGCTGACTGATGAGGTGGCTTTCCGCGTTTACTCAATACCCGCCAGGCCGAGCCGCCTCAAAAGGTCAGCACACACCCCATCGAAATTCCTGTTGACGTCGTTGTTGGAATAACGCACGATGGTGATTCCACGCTGATTCAGAGCATTGTCTCTTTCCTGATCGGCAGCGGCGCCCTCGTCCTCATAGTGCTGTGAGCCGTCCAACTCGATCCCGAGTTTAGCCGAGGCACAGTAGAAGTCAACAATGTAATGGCCGATGACCTTTTGCCTGTTGACCGTAACAGGAAGCTGTTTTAGAAAGTCGTACCAGAGGTGTCGCTCCTCCTTCGTCATCTCGCGGCGAAGCTTTTGTGCGTTTCTTTTTAACTTGGGGTTGTTTGATTCAAGGATTTCCACCTCATCCGTCACGGCTGGCGCCGTGCCACCTTCCCCTCAAGGGGAAGGCTTTTTCTGCCCTCAAGATATTATCCGCAAACTGGTATTAGTTGACGCTAGAATCCACCATTATACTTCTGTTGAACTTTTGCCAGAATAGCAAAAGAAACGATGAGACCCGCAAACAAAACGATCAAACTGGCCGCTACAATTGCGCCTTCTTCACCGAATAACGCAATAATTCCGCTGATAATAAGGGTTGCGCATATTGTAAACATTCCCTTTGCTAAAGCCCTGCCATATTCTTGCCGTTCGGATTCCTTAACATGTGTTTGGTGGTAATCATGTATCAGCTTAGTATTTCCCTTATATATCGCAATGCCAAACATAAGGAACAAAACTGCTATTGCAAACATGAATATTGAATAGGCAATCATCTTTTCACTTCCCAAAAAACCGATTTGTTTTAATCATTGTACTTTTGCAGACTGGCGTGGTCAATTATCTCGTGTTCAAACGGAAGGGGGGCGCTTCCTTACGAAGCGCCTCTCTCGGGAGACGTCCTGTTTTTTTATTCCCTGAGCGTGCGGTCATGGAGGAAAAGCTGCGCGGCATACAGCGCGCCGTCCGCCTCCTGCACAAAGAGATAGGCTCCCAGTTCCGCCTGTGTGGGGCCGGAGCGCGCGGCAAGCTCCACCGTAAAGCGGACGTCGCAGAGATACTGCCCCTCACCCAGCTTCATGCAGCCGTTGAAAGCAAGAGAGGAGAACTGCTGGGAGCGGTTCGAGGACCAGGCCAGACCGCTGCGTGCGCTCGAGATCCGGCTCTCCAGGTCGCTGCCGGGGAGCAGAAGGGGCAGGATCTGCCGGTAAGTGCCGCCGACATTGCCCGAGTATGAGCCGAGGAAGTTTACGTACGCGGCGCAGAAATCGGCGGAAAAGCGCTCCAGCGCCTGGCGCTCGGCGGCGGTGCAGCTGTTCCAGAGCCGTGCTTCGGCAAGCGCTTCAAAGTCGGTGTCGGCATTGAAGCGCTCCCCCTCGGGGGAGCGCGCGGTCAGCACGGCGTCGGGAGGGCAGCGCTCCGCCCGAAAGCGGACGAACACCGGGCGGGCATAGCCCGCCTCTTCAAGAAAAACAAGCGCGTCACAGCCGCTCTCACGCCCGTCCTCATAGCGCGCGTCCAGCGTCTTTTCACCGCAGAGGACGGAAAAGCCCTCCGGCACGGTCAGCGAAAGAGAGACCGGGCCGCCGAGGAAGGAAAAATCAAAGTCTTCGTCCGCGATCCGCCAGACGTGCCGGCCCATTTTCCGCTCCTCGCCCGGCCGGGCCGTGATCGCGCCGAGACGCTGTTCCCCGGCGCGGATCTCATAGACGGCTTTTTCGTCCGTCTCTTCACACAAAACAACAGAAAGCTCTTCTCCCAGCAGGGGCGTGAGCTTCTGGGCAAACAGCTCCTCCGGCGGGAACAGCTCCGCGTCGAAGGCGGCAAGCCAATCCTCCGCCAGCACACGCAGACGCGGCCCGTCAAGGGAATCGAGCCAGGCGCGGGCTGCGGCGTCGGGGCCGTTTTGAGCCTCCGCACGCAGCGAGGCATACAGCACGCCGAGCATGGCCGACAGCGCCAGCAGGAAGAAAAGGGCATAGAGCAGCATCACGCGGCCGAAGCCGCCTTTTTTTCTCTCCATCCCTCAGCCCTCCTTTGCCAGCACCAGAAAGGCGTCCGGCACGGGCCGCGGCATATACAGCAGCGGCAGTGTGTTGCGGTAAGAGCCGTCATACCACAGCACGGACGAGGTCCCGCCGTCGAGATTGCAGGCGGTCTCGGCGCCGCAGCGCTGCAGGATCTCGGCCATGTCGCGGATCGTGGCGCCCATGCTCAGAGCATGGCGCCCGTCGATCACCAGCAGCAGGATCGCGCCGTCGGGGCGCTGGCCGATGGCCGAACGGGGATTTACGTCGCTGGGCAGGGAGGCCTCCTGCGTGATCTCGCCGTTTTCAAGCAGCGCCGGGCCGAAGCAGACGCCGTAGCGGATGCGCTTCTCTGCGATCTCCGCGGCGCCGGGCTGCCCGATCACCAGGCGGTGGTCTTCGTCAAGGCCCACAAAGGTATGCCCCCAGCCAAAGCCGCCGAAATAGCTTTTGCCCTCGTAGACCAGCAGGCTGTCCGGCGTGGCGCCGTTGCCTGTGCCGCCCTCGTCGAGGAAGCCGCCGGCGTTGATCCCGGCCACCGCGCCGAAGCGCCGGCACAGCTCCTCCACGGAAAAGCCGCGGCCGCCGAGACTGGAGGGCACGCAGCCCACGATCACGCGCGCCGGATCCTCCACCGTCAGAAGGACCCCGGCATAGCCGCGGCCGTAGACCGGCGTGAGCAGCACGCCGTTGTCTGCCTCGGCGGAAATGCCCTCAAGCTCGGCGCTGTCCGCGGCGCTCGAAAAATCCGCGTCGCTCGAACCGCCCTTGGGGTCTTCCCCGGCTGCGTCGGAAGAAAAGGACGTGCCGGAAGAAAAAACGGCGAGCGGAAACCGGGCAAAAAGCCGCGCCTTTGCCCGCTCCGAGGGGCCGTGGACGATCAGCAGCGCAGTGCAGAGCAGCCCAAGCGCCAGCAGAAGGACCGTTTCGGCCAGCAGCAGAAGCGCCTTGACGGCGCCCGCCGGTTCGGCGCCGGACGGTTTTTTTTCGGTTTTGGAAAAGTTGTTCTGCATAAAGCGTCCTTTTGTGATAGAATAAAAATATTCTATCAAAAGAAGGGCTTCTTGTAAAGGAAGCGAGGGCGGGAATCATGGAAGGAACAAAGGAAAAGAGGACAAGAAGAACACGCCTGCTGCTTGCTCTTGCGCTGGTGCTGGCCCTTGCCTCCGCGGCGGCCTGGCTGCTGCTGACCGTGCGGATCGGGCCGCGGCGCTATCGCCGCGCGGAGCTGATCGACGTGCGCACGGCAGAATTGAAATGCGAGGAATACGACGCGGCGGCCGCTTCTCTGCCCTCGTCCGTGATCCGCTGGAGCGTCCCCATCGGAGGGGCGCGCTACGACAGCTTTTCCGAGGAGATCACGCTCAGCTCTCTGCCGGCGGACGAGGTCGGACGGCTGGGCTACTTCCCGAAGCTGAAAACAATAGATGCGAGCCTTTGCGGCGACTGGGCCTCCCTTGCCGCCGCGGCGCGGGACTATCCGGCGCTGCACATCTCCTGGCGCGTGCCCACGGCGGACGGCGAGGTGGACGGCAACACCGAAAGCCTGACGGTCAGGAGCCTTTCCTCTGACGAGCTGCGGGAGCTGATCGGCCTGCTGCCGCGGCTGGAGCGCGTGGACCTCACGGGCTCGACGCTGGAAGAAGAGGAGATCGACCGTCTGGTCGAGGACTTCCCCTCCCTCCGCTTCCGCTATCCGGTGGACGTGTGGGGCACGGCGGTGATGAGCGACACAAGCCATCTGACGCTGCCCGTCGGCGCCGCGGGCGATCCGGCGGCGCTGGGCCGCGCCCTCGGCCGCCTCGGCGCGCTGGAACGGCTCGACCTGCGCGGCGCGGATCTTTCCCCGCGGGAGCTTGCCGCGCTGCTGCCTCTCTGCCCGGCGGACACGCGCTATGATATCCTGCTGCTGGGGCGGCGCTTTGCCTCCGACAGTGAGGAGATCGACCTCAGCGGCACGCCCGTTTCCGACACCGCCGAGATCGAGGCGGCGGCCGGGCTGATGCCGCGGCTGAAAAAGGTCGTGATGTGCGACTGCGGCCTGTCCGACGAGGAGATGGACGCGCTGGATCGGCGGCACGCGTCCGTCCGCTTTGTCTGGGCGGTACATTTCAGCGTCTATACCCTGCGCACGGACGCGACGGTGTTCTGTGCCTCCGACCTGCCCAACCGCGGCTATATTGCCCCGCAGGCCTCCAGCGAGGAGCTCTCTGCGCTGCGCTATTGCCGCGACCTCGTCGCGCTGGACCTGGGGCATATGATGTTCCGGGATCTGGGCTTCCTTGAGGGGATGACCCATCTGAAATATCTGATCCTGGTGGAGGAGCGCTTCCATGACATCTCCGTGCTCGGCAAGATGCAGGAGCTGGAATACCTGGAGATCTTCAACAACACCATCGACGATATCTCCCCGCTGCTGAACTGCAAGGCGCTTCGGCATCTGAACGTGGGCTACACCCGGGGCTACGATCCCGCTCCGCTGGGAGAGATGACCTGGCTCGAGCGGCTGTGGTACCCCGGCAACCGGATCGAGAAGAGCGAGCGGGAGGCGATCGTCGCGTCACTGAGCGATACAAAGTGCTATTTCCCGACCTGGGACGAGGACGGCTCCACCGGCGGCGGCTGGCGCACGGACGAGGCCTATTATGAAATGAGAAACGCCTTCGGAATGTTCTATCAGCCCGGAGGGACCGGAACAGGAAAAACGACATGAAACGAATCAAAAAAATACTGATATGCCTGCTGGCCGCGGCACTGGCGGCTGCGGCGCTGCCCGCTCCGGCCGCCTGCGCCCGCCTGGATGTGCCGAGAGCGGCCGCTGCCCAGGGCTCTTTTGACGCCGATTTTGCCGCCGAAAGCCTCGGGGAGGCCTTCGAGCGCTATCTGACCGAGCGCGGCTTGCAGGACAGCCGGATCCTGATCGGCTGGCAGGATGTGGAGAGCGGCGTGGAATGGTACCGGGGCGCGGACGAGTATGTGGACGGCGCCAATACCTACCGCCTGCCGCTGTGCATGCTCTACGCCGACTGGGTCCGGGAGGGCCTCCTCTCGCGGGAGGACAAGGTCGGCGCCTATGTGCTGGAGCGGGCGGTCAGCGAGACGCTGATCCGTTCCAACAACAACACCGCGGACGCGCTGCGCTACGGCGTGTCCTACGACCACCGGGAGTATCGCGCCGCGATCGCGAAAAACTGCGGCATGGACGTGGAAACGCTTCCGAACACATATTTCGCTGCCAACCAGTTCTCCCCGCGCTTTCTGATCGGCACGCTGCGCACGCTTTGGGACAACAGCGAAAAATACGACTGGGTGATCGACTGCCTGAAGCAGGCCAATCCCGACAACGCCTTCGGCCTGTATCGGGGAAGCTGCGAGATCGCGCATATAATCGGCCGGGGGGAGGCCTTTTACAGCGATACCGGCGTTGTCTATGCTCCCCGGCCCTTCCTGCTGACGGTGACGGCGATCGGGGTGGCGAACGCCGAAGAGGTGATCGGCCAGATCGCCCGCATCGCCATGGACTATGCCGAATACCTCTCGGCGCACCCCGAGGAAAAGCCCGTCCCCACGCCCGAACCGACGCCCAGCCCCGAGCCGAGCGCGGCCCCCGCGCAGACGGCCGGGGAGACCGAGCAGAAGACCTTCCGCTTTGACGCCGACTTTTCCGTCGAGAGCCTCGGAGAGGTGATCGAGCGCTATCTGACGGAGCGCGGCTTGCAGCACGGCCGGATCCTGATCGGCTGGCACGACCTGGAAAGCGGCGAGGAGTGGTTCCGCGGCGGCGACACCTTTATGGAGGCGGCCAGCACCTATAAGCTGCCGCTGGCCATGGTCTATGCCGACAAGATCGCCGCGGGCGAGCTGACGGTGGAGGACAAGATCGGCCAGTACCGGTTGGGAGACGCGCTGGAAGTGATGCTGGTGGACTCCAACAATTTTGCCGCGCAGCGGCTGCGGGACAATCTGTCGGCCAACTTCGTCGAATACCGCAAAATGCTTGTGCCTTACGGGGGACTGGACCCCGACACGCTGCCCAAGGGCTTCTATACGGCCAACCAGTTTTCACCCCGCTTTCTGATCAACACGCTGCTGGCTCTGTATGAAAACGCCGAAAAGTACGAGCTGGTGCTGGATTATATGAAGCAGGCGCGGCACAACAGTTTTCTGAGCCAGTACAGCGGCGAGATCGAGGTGGCCCACAAGTACGGCTCGGATGAAAATTATGTCTGCGACACCGGCATCGTCTATACCGAGCATCCGTTCCTGATCACGGTGATGACCCACAACACGGGCGACGCCATGCACCGCATCGCGGAGATCGGGCGGATCGCCATGGATTACGCGGAGTATCTGGCCTCCCTCGACGAGCCGGAGCCGACTGCGGAACCCACGCCGGAGAGCGCCGAAACGCCGGAGCCGTCGGCGGAGCCTGCAGCGGTCTCGCTGCCTGAGCCCGCCGAAGCGCCCGAGGGAGCCGACGGCGTGCGGGAGATCTCCGACGCGGCCACGCTGCGCGGCATCCTCCTGGAGCCGGAAGGAAATTTCCGCCTGACGGCGGATATCGACCTGGGGGGAATGGATTGGATCCCCATCCCCTTCTCCGGGACGCTGGACGGCGGCGGGCATACGATCTACAACCTCACCGTATCCCGGCCCGGCGAGGAGGTCGCCGAGTGCCGCGACGGGAACAACAAGCCCTACGAGGCGCATTACGCCGGTTTGTTTTCCGTAACGCGCGGCGCCGAAATCCGGGACCTGAACCTCAAGGGCGTTTATGTGGCCGTCGAGAGTGAGGACGACTGCTTTGTGGCCGCGCTGGCGGGCTACGGGTATGAGACGAAAATTGAAAACTGCAGCGTCGAGGGCCGCATCCGGCTGTACGCCCACGGCAAGATCGTCGGCGTCGGCGGCGTGACAGGCTTTTTCGGCGGCTGGTTCGACCACTGCAGCGCCGACGTGGAGCTGCTGTTTGAAGACCGGAACGAGTCGCTGCACTGCGAGCAGTTTCTCGGCGCGCTGGCCGCCGCGGGAAAATTCGGCGCGGAGCACTGCGATATCACGATCCGGGGCTACGCCTCGGTCAACGGCTTTGTCCATACCGGCGGCATGACGGGCATGTACTGCGGCTACGGCCTCGTCCGCGACCGGATGATGCGCGTCACGGACAACACTGTCCGGGGGAAGATCAGCTTTTTTGAAAACAACTTCACCCGCCGCGCCTACTGCCGCGCCTTCGCGGGCGAACAGGTGGATCTCGTGACCGCCGAGCGAAACGACCTGCGGAACTTTGTGCGCGACGAGCGCTTCCGCTATGACGAGCTTCTCTCGCCCGAGGGCTGCGAAGAGCCGGATTATAAAACCGCCGTCACCGAAGCGACCTGCACGGAATGGGGCTATACCGATCACGTCTGCGCCGGCTGCGGCTATGCCTGGCGGGACAGCTATACGCCGCCGCGGCACACGCCCGGCGATTGGGAGACGCTGCGCGAGGCACGGCCGGGAGAAGCGGGCGAGCGCGTGAAACGCTGCGCGGTGTGCGCGCAGACGCTGGAACGGGAGGAGCTTCCCCCTCTCATCGCCCCGGAGGCGATCGTCGTAAAACCGGAGGAAGCCGCGCTGAACGTTGGCGGGGAGCTTTCTCTTCAAGCCTCGCTCCTTCCGCCCGGGGCGGAGGCGGTGGCGGTCGTCTGGCAGAGCAGTGACAGCGCGGTGGCGACGGTCGGACAGGACGGAACGGTCACGGCTGTGGGACGCGGCAGCGCGCTCATTACCTGCAGCTCGGCCGACGGAGCGCTGCAGGCCGCCTGCCGCGTCACGGTGAGGGCGTCGCTGTGGCAGCGCCTGTGCGAGCTGTTCCGCTGAGGCGCGAAATGGGAGAAACTGCGTGATGAAGAAAAGCCTTTTGCTGCTGCTGACGCTGGCGCTGCTTTTATGCGCCTGCGCCGCAGAGCCGGAACCCCAGGCGGCGCCTTCCGCCGGACCTGTCCCCACGGCCGCGCCCGAAGCGACGGCCGCGCCCACGCCGCAGCCGACGGTCGTGCCCACGCCGCAGCCGGAGGCCGCGCAGCTTTCGATCAGCCTTCAGGGCGCGCAGCATCTGTCGCTGCTCCAGGACGGGAAGTTCGACACGGCCTGTGCGCTTCCGGCAGGCGGAACGATCACCGTCACGGCGGAGGAGGAGATCGGCGGGCTGTACCTGAGCTGGTTTGATCACCCGCTCCCCTGGACGCTGGAGACGCCCTCCGGCGCCGCGGCGGCGGGGGAGAGCGGCTTTCTGCACGAATATGTGGCGCTTCCCGCGCCCGCGCGCGAGGTTACGATCCGTCTGCCGGAGACCGCGCGCGTCCGTCTCAGCGACATCTGCGCCTTCTCGCCCGGCCGTCTGCCGGACTGGGTGCAGGTCTGGCAGCCGCCCTGCGAGGAGGCGGATCTGCTGGTGGTGCCCACCCATGCCGACGATGAATTCCTTTTTTTCGGCGGCCTTCTGCCCCTGTATGCCGCCGAGAGAGGACTGCGGGTGCAGGTGGTGTATATGATTTCCCATTACCACAGCCTGCGCGAGCGCTGCGATGAACTGCTCAACGCGCTGTGGCTGGCGGGCGTGCGGAACTATCCCGTGGTCCACACGGCTCCGGACCGGGAGATCTACTCGGTGGGAGAGGCGGAATATCTGTACGGGAAGACAAATTTCTTGGACTTTCAGGTGGAACAGATCCGGCGCTTCCGGCCGCTGATCATCGTCACGCACGACGAAAACGGCGAATACCGCCAGGGCAACCACATGTTCACCGCCCTGAGCATGGAAAAGGCGGTGGAGCTGGCGGCGGACGCGTCCTATCAGCCCCGGAGCGCGGAGAAATACGGCGTGTGGGATACGCCCAAGACGTATCTGCACCTCTACGGGCCGGAGGAAGAGCGAACCGTGCTGGATTATGAAACCCCTCTGGATGCCTTCGGAGGAAAAACAGCCTTTGCGGTGGCCGAAGAGGCGTATGCGCTGCACCGCTCCCAGCAGCAGCTGGCCTTTCGCGTGTATGAGGCGGGTCATGCCTATGACTGTCACAGCTTCGGCTTGTTCCGCAGCCTGGTGGGACCTGACGATGATCGGAATGATCTGATGGAGCATCTGCATCCTGCCGACTGGCGCAGCTGAGGGAAAAAGGAAGAGGCTTTCGAAACAGCCTCTTCCTTTTTCCCCGCGGAGGCGGTACAATGAAGCAAGCAAGAAAAAGGAGAGAAAAACGTGGACGAAGAGAAAAAAACCGCCGCGGAACCCGCCGCGGAAACGGGAACGACAACCAAACAGCGCCGGGAGAGCAAGCGTCTGGCGGCGGTGCTTCTCTTTGCCTTTGCCCTGGTGCTGCTTTTCGCGGCGTATAAGCTCTTTACCGTCCGTGTCGGCGGCAGGCTCTATTTCTGCGCCGGGGAGGCGGATCTGCGGCAGGCCGTGATCAGCTGTGAGGAGTTCGACGCGGTGTCCGCAAAACGCGCCGACCTTCCGATCCGCTGGAGCGTCCCCGTCGGAGACGAGCGTTTCGACAGCTTTTCCGAGGAGCTCAGCCTCCGTGCGCTTCCGGCGGACGAGGTGGAGCATCTGCGCTATTTCCCCAACCTGAAGCGTGTCGATGCGACGCAGTGCAGCGACTATGCCGCCCTGGCCTATGCCGCGCGCCGCTTCCCCACGGTGCGCTTTTCCTGGCTCGTCCCCACGTCCGACGGCCCGGTGGACGGCGGCACGGAGAGCCTGGCTGTCCGCAGCCTTTCCGCGGACGAGCTGGAGGAGCTGCTGACCCTGCTGCCGAAGCTGCGGGAGGTGGATCTGCGCCGGAGCACGCTTTCCGCGTCGGCGATCGACGCCTTTATCGCGGCGCATGCAGACAAGCTGACGATCCGCTATGACATCCACCTCTGGGGCATGGAGATCCCGTGGGATACCGAGACGCTGCGGCTCTCTTCAGACGCCTCCGGCGACGGAGAAGAGCTGGCGGCCGGGCTCTCGCGGCTGGAAAAGCTGAAAAAGCTGGATCTGCGGGACTGCGAGCTGAGCCCCGCCGAGCTGCAGCGGATCCTGAGCCTGTGTCAGGGGGTGGAGACGGACTATGTGATCCGTCTTTATGGCCGCACCTTCACCGCCGGGGACGAGGAGATCGATCTCAGCGGCGTGCCGGTGGACGACCTTGACGAGATCCGCGCAGCGGTTTCGCTGATGCCGCGGCTGAAGAAGGTCGTGATGAGCGACTGCGGCATCCCCGACGCGGAGATGGACGCCCTCGACCAGGAATATGAAAACATCCGCTTTGTCTGGACGGTGTATTTCAGCATCTACGCCCTGCGCACCGACGCCACCTTCTTCTGCGCCGCCGACGTGCCGGAGCTGAACTATGACGCGCCGCTGCTGAACGACGCCCAGCTCTATCCCGTGCGCTACTGCCGCGACATGATCGCCCTCGACCTGGGCCACATGTGGATCGAGGATCTGAGCTTCCTTTACAATATGCCGCACCTGCAGTATCTGATCCTGGTGGGCGGACGCTTCCATGACATCACGCCCATCGGTTCGCTGGAGGATCTGAAATATCTCGAGATCTTCCAAACCAACCCCTGGGACATCAGCCCGCTGCTGAACTGCAAAAAGCTGGAGCAGCTGAACATGTGCTACTGCTTCGGCTTCGATCTGAGCCCGCTGAAGGAAATGAAACAGCTCAAGCGGCTGTGGTACGCGGGCCTGGGCCCGGACCGGGGCTGGGCGCTGATCGAGGCCCTGCCCGACACGCAGGTCTACTGCCCTTACACCGACCCGGAGGGATCCACGGGCGGCGGCTGGCGCGAGGACGAGGCGTACTATGAGATGCGCGACGTGTTCGCCATGTACTACCAGCCCGGCGGCACGGGCATGCATTAAAAAAAAGAAGGAGCAAAAGCTCCTTCTTTTTTTGCTTCCAGACACAAGAAACTAGAAATTACGTCACCAGCGCGCCGAGCGTCAGGATGCCGCGGGAGGCGGCATAGATCGAATCAAAATCGCCGATCGGCAGGGGATTGACCCCACGGCCGGCCTCGATCGTGAAGCCGGGACGGCGATATTCCTGGATGAAGAAGTCCTTATACCCCGCGAAGGAGGCGGCGTAGGGCGTGTCGGCGGGCGTATAGCCGGACACGGCGGCAAAGGTCCCGGCAATGTCCTGCGCGCCGGGCACCTCATAGCCGCCAAAGCGCCAGTAAATCACGCCGCCCTGGGTGTGCCAGGCCTGCACCAGGGCGGGATCAAAGCGGCGTGTGAGGTCGGCCAGAGCCCGGCTCTCCGGAGCCGACAGGGGTGCCGGACCCACATAATTCATCGGAGCGGGTGCGGTATAGCCCGCCTCAAATTTAACGGCGCGGGCCGTCTCCCACTCCGCCGGATACTGCAGGTTCAGATCGGTCCCGGCGATGTTGGCCTTCCAGCAGCTCGGGAAAGGGATCTCGGGCCAGCGCGCGGCAATGGCGCGGGCGGCTTCATACCGCTCGCCCCGCTGCAGCTCGCCGGTCACCAGGTCCACACCGTCGGGATTGACCAGCGGGACAAGACAGATCCGGGCGTAGGAAAAGATCTCTGCCGCGCTCTGGCCAAAGAGACTGCCGCCCGCGGCGAAGGCAGCGCACAGCTCCTCGGTGAATTTCAGCAGCAGCGGCGTGGTGATCCACTCGTTGGCGTGGTGGGCGGCGCTGTACAGCACGCGGTTTTCCCCCGCGCCCATGGACAGCGACCACAGCGGACGGCCCATCACGCTGCGGCCGAAGGAGGCGGCGGTCAGATAAGGATACCGTGCCGTCAGGCCCCGCACACACAGCGCGGTGAGCGCGGCGGAAAAGGCGATGTCCGTCGGCACCACGTCAAAGGGCAGCGGCACGACGATCACCGCGCCCACGGGCAGATTTTGCGCCGAGAAGGCGCTGTTGGCCAGCTCTACAGCCTCGCTCTTTGCGCCGTAGAGCTGGGCAATGGCATAAAAGCTCTCGCCCGGACGGACACGGTGGCGCATAAAGCCCGTGTACCAGGGCATCAGCGCGCGGTGTGTGCGCGGCCCGGCCACCCCGTCGGCGGCGAGCGCGCGGGTTGTCTGAAAGCGGATGAGTGCGTCGCGGGTGCGCAGGCCGAACACGCCGTCCTGGGCAAGCGGACCAAAGCCTGAGCGGTTCAGCGCCAGCTGCAGAAGCTGCACGGCGGGGCCTCGGTCGGAAAAACGCAGAACTCTCATAAAATATCCCCCTTCCCGGAGAAGTCGCTTTTTATCGTATGCCGAAAACAGCCGGGAAAGAACAAAACAGCGGGAGCTGTTGTAGAGAATAGACAAAAACGGCGT
Source organism: uncultured Clostridia bacterium (assembly GCA_946184215.1). Lineage (GTDB taxonomy): Bacteria > Bacillota > Clostridia > Oscillospirales > Oscillospiraceae > Limivicinus. The sequence goes on from CAMHER010000034.1 coordinate 13,458, forward strand.
ACCATTTTCTCCCTTGTCAAGCGCGACAAAATAGGGTAAACTATTCTTTGCGGTGGCTTACGCCATCAGCCTGACTGCGTGTGCGGCTCTCCGCTTTTAAGTCGCACACAGCTTTAATAAGGAGGAAAAAGCGACCCTGAGGCTCAGGGTGCGGCAGTGTGGAGACCTGTCGTAAGGCGGCGCGTCCCAAGCGGGCGGCCGCGAGCGTGTATCGAGCGAAGGCTGTACACGCAGAGCTGTGTAACATGGCAGAAGTCAGACTGGTAAACATCAAGAAAGTGTACCCCTTTGTCAGCGGCGAGCAGAAGAAGAGCAAGAAGAAAAAGGCGGACGAGCCCGAGAAGAAGAAGGTAAACCTTCAGATCACGGACGAGGGCGTCGTCGCGGTGCAGGAATTCAACCTTGACATCAAGGACAAGGAATTCATCGTTCTGGTCGGCCCCTCCGGCTGCGGCAAGTCCACGACCCTGCGCATGGTCGCGGGTCTGGAAGAGATCTCCGGCGGCGAGCTGTATATCGACGGCAAGCTGATGAACGACGTTGCGCCGAAAGACCGCGACATCGCGATGGTGTTCCAGAACTACGCGCTGTATCCCCACATGACCGTGTATGACAACATGGCCTTCTCCCTGAAGCTGCGCCACACCC
>CAMHER010000035.1 GCA_946184215.1 uncultured Clostridia bacterium
GGCGAGGCTGCCGAGGAGTTGACTGCGCTTTTCAACTTCAACATTCCCCAGCGTTGGAGCATCGCGCATCTGGACCAGGCGATCCTCAACGGGGAGGAGCATGTGAAGGACATCGCTTTCCTCACCACCCTTGCCGGCTATATCCACTGGCAGCTGACCGGCGAGAAGGTCATGGGAATCGGCGAGGCCTCCGGCATGTTCCCCATCGACAGCGGGAAGCTGGACTATGACGAGGACATGGTGCAGAAGTTCAAGGCGCTGACCGGGATCGAGCTGCGTGATATTCTCCCAAAGGTCCTGACCGCGGGAGAGAGCGGCGGCACGCTGACCGAAACGGGCGCACATTTTCTCGACCCGACCGGAACGCTGCAGCCCGGTATCCCCGTGGCCCCCTGCGAGGGGGACGCGGGCACCGGCATGGCGGCCACCAACTCCGTCCGCCCCCGCACGGGCAACGTCTCTGCTGGCACGAGCGATTTTGCCATGATCGTCACCGAAAAACCCCTTGGCGTCCACCGGGAGATCGACATGGTCACCACGCCCGACGGCGCGAGCGTGGCCATGGTGCACTGCAACAACTGCACCAGCGACATCAACGCCTGGGTCAACCTCTTTGCGGAATACTCTGAGATGATGGGCACGCCGGTCAATAAGGGAGAACTCTTCGTCAAGCTCTTCAACAAAGCCCTGGAGGGCGACGCGGACTGCGGCGGGCTTCTCAGCTTCAACTACTTCTCCGGCGAGGGCGTGACCGATCTGGACGAGGGCCGGCCGGTCTTCGCCCGGATGCCCAACGCGAAGTTCACGCTGGCGAACTTCATGCGTACGCATCTGCTGTCCGCCCTGGCAACACTCAAGATCGGGCTGGATATCCTGACCCAGACCGAGCAGGTCGCCATCGACAAGCTCTACGGCCACGGCGGCTTCTTCAAGACCCCCGGCGTCGGCCAGCGCATGCTGTCGGCGGCGGTGGGCGCCCCGGCTTCCGTCATGGAGACGGCGGGCGAAGGCGGCCCTTACGGCATGGCTCTGCTCTGCGCCTACATGCTGTGGAAGGACAAGGGAGAGACGCTGGCGGACTATCTGGATAATAAAGTTTTTGCCGATGCCAAGTCCGCCACGCTCATGGCGGAACCCTCCGATGTGGCGGGTTTCTCGGCGTTCCTGTCCCGATACAAAAAAGCGCTGCCCATGGAGCGCGCGGCAACGGAGGTGCTTTGAAATGCTGGAAGAACTGAAAAAGCAGGTCTGTGAGGCGAATCTCCTGCTGCCGAAGTACGGTCTTGTGACCTTTACCTGGGGCAATGTCTCCGGCATTGACCGGGAAAAGGGACTCTTCGTCATCAAGCCCTCCGGGGTGGATTATGACGGCATGCGCCCGGAGGACATGGTCGTCGTCGACCTCTGCGGCAAGGTGGTCGAGGGCAGGTGGAAACCCTCCAGCGACACGGCCACACATCTGGAGCTCTACAAGGCTTTTCCCAAATGCGGCGGCATCGTGCATACCCATTCCCGCTGGGCGACGACTTTTGCACAGGCCGGCATGGAGATCCCCGCAATGGGCACCACGCAGGCGGACTACTTCTATGGCGCGATCCCCTGTACCCGCCCCATGACCGACGAGGAAATCCGGGGCGCGTATGAGAAGGAGACCGGCAAGGTCATTGTAGAGACTTTCCAGGGCAAAGACCCTGCGGACATCCCCGGCGTACTGGTCTGCTCCCACGGCCCCTTTGCTTGGGGAACCGACGCCATGAACGCGGTTCACAACGCCGTGGTCATGGAGGAGTGCGCGTTCATGGACTGGCACGCGATGGTGATCAATCCTGCCCTCGGCCCCATGCAGCAGACGCTGCTGGACAAGCACTATCTCCGCAAGCACGGCAAAAATGCCTACTACGGGCAGAAATAGGATCAGAACACAGCGGACGGTTCCTTGTGTTCTGACAAAATACCCGAATAAGCACCGCGGCGCGAGGAGCTGATCGCTCCCCGCGCCGTGCTTTTTGCTTTTTCTCTTTTTTGTCCTTTTTTCGCCCCGCAGAGCTTTTCCTCAGCTCATCGCGTTAAATGGCAAAGCGCTGGACATATTCCTCGTAAGCTTCTCTGAACTCCGGCGTCTCTTTCTCCTGCAGGGCGTGCACATACTTATGCGTACGGAAATCATCTCTTGACAGCTCGATCATGGCAACGGCAATATTGGAGCAGTGATCGGAGACCCGCTCGCAGTTTGTGACGATGTCATTGAACACAAAGCCCTGCTTGATCGTACAGATACCCTGCTGAAGCCGCTCCACATGGTTGAGCTTCATCTGGTCGCACAGCTCGTCCACAACCTCCTCCAGCGGCTCCACACGGGCGGCCAGATGCAGGTCCCCTTCGCAGAACGCCGTCATCGTCATGCTGACGATCTGGCTGACCGCGGCAAAGAGCACGTCCAACTCCCGCTTTGCGTTTACCGAGAAGGAAAGCCGTTTTTCTCTCAGCTCCTTCGCATTTTCGGCCAGGTTCCGGGCGTGGTCGGATATCCGCTCAAAGTCGGAGAGCGTATGCAGATACTTGCTGACCTCCTCATTCTGCGTGACCGTCATTTCATGTCCCGTGACGCGAATGAGATAGCTGCCGAGGGCGTCTTCGTATTTATCCCCGTCTTTTTCCAGCGCCTGCACCTGCTCAAAGCCTTTTTCGCTGTAGTCGGAGAAGAGGGACAAGGCAGAGAGAAGCGCCCGCTCGGACACCTGCGACATCTCGTTGATCGTCAGCCGGGACTGCTCAATGGCGAGGGCGGGATAGACAATAAAGCGCTCCTCCAGACGAATGGCAGGGGACCCCTTTTCATCCTTTTCGTCTGTTACAAGGGCGGATACGATCGCCTCGATCACATCGGTAAAGGGGAGCAGAAGCAGCACCATCACAAAGCGCAGGATGGAATTGACGGCGGCAAGGGAGAAGGGGTTCATGATCTGCCCGAGGAAGGGAAAATAAAAAACCGTGCTTGCAATGTAGAACAGGCAGGCGCACACAAGCACGCCAAAGCCCGTGGCAACGGGATAGACCAGCGCAGCCCGCCGCCCCTCGACACTTGCGCCGATGGCGGAAAACAGGACCGGCGCCGAGGCGCCGAAGGCGATACCCATCAAAAGCGGCAGGGAAGCTTCAAAGCTCATGGCGCCCGTCACACTCAGCGCCTGCACGATGCCTACCGCCGCGGATGCGGACTGAAGCAGGGCCGTAAAGAGCGTGCCGACGAGGATGCCGATCAAGGGGTTTGACAGGCTCGTCAAGGCGTTGATGAACCATGCCGATTTCCCCAGACCCCCGACAGAGGAGGACATGGCGCTCATCCCTACCATCAGCACGGCAAAGCCCATGAGAATATCCCCGATATAGCGGTAGACCTGTTTTTTTCCGAACATCCGCAAAGCGATTCCCGCAACCGCGACAAGCCCTGTCAGCGTAGCGGTAGACACCAGCTCCGCCACGCCGCCGGCTCCCTCAATATAGCTCAGGCAGATGACCCAGCCGGTAATGCTCGTGCCGAGGATCGCGCCGAGAATAACGCCGATCCCCTGGCGTACCTTCATCATGCCGGAGTTGACAAAGCCCACCGTCATGACCGCGGTGGCGCAGGAGGACTGAATCACGGCCGTAACGCCGGTCCCCAGCAGCACCCCGCGGATCGTTGTGCCGGAAAGGCGGTACAGGATCGGCTCCAGCTTGCTGCCGGACACCTTTTTCAAACCGTCGCCCATGAGTCCCATGCCAAAGAGGAACATGGCAACGCCGGTTAACAGAGAGAAGACTTCTGAAATGCTCATTTGATCACCCAAATCGTAAAAAATCTGCGCCCAGTATAGCCTCCTGTGCGTTAAATCCTCTACCCGCGGAAGGTTAAATCTATGTAAAGTCCCTGTTCATCGGCCTTGTTTTGTGCTACTATTCCGAATTAGAGGTGAGAGGGATGATCTATCTTCTGGAAGATGACGACAGCATTCGCAAGCTGGTGGTCTACGCCCTGAAAAGCCAGGGCTATGACGCCGAAGGCTTTGATAAGCCTTCCGCTTTTTGGGCAGCGCTGCATCAGGCTGTCCCGGAACTGCTTCTGCTGGATATCATGCTCCCGGAGGAGGACGGCCTTTCCGTTTTGCGCAAGCTCAGGGAAAAGCGTGCTACCGCCCGGATACCGGTCATCATGCTCACGGCAAAGGGATCGGAATACGAGCGGGTAGAGGGCCTGGACGCAGGAGCCGACGACTATATCGTCAAGCCCTTCGGCATGATGGAGCTCATGGCGCGCGTGCGCGCGGTCCTGCGCCGAAGAGAACCGGCGGCTTCCCCGGCGGAATATCGCGTTGGGAAGCTGGTCCTCTCTCCGGAGAAACACGAAGCCGCGGTCGCAGGGCAGAGCGTGCCTCTGACCATGAAGGAGTTTTCGCTGCTCTGCCTGCTGGCGGAAAACGAGGGAAAGGTCCTCACACGCGCCTATCTGCTGGATCAGGTGTGGGATCTGGGCAGCGAGCCGGAAAACCGTACGCTGGACGTACATATCCGCAGCCTCCGCGCCAAGCTGGGCGCGTGCGGCGCGCAGATCGAAACCGTGCGGGGCGTGGGCTACCGGCTGAAGGACGAAGACCTATGAGAAGAAAGATCTTTATTTACGCTTTTCAGCTCGGCGCCCTGGTGCTTCTCATCTGCGCGGTGCTGTTTTTTCTGCTTCAGTATTCCCAGACCATGGAGGAAACCTGCGCTGCGCTGAGGGGGGAGGCCGTCTATGCCGCAAGCGGGATCAAAACAGGCGGACAGGCGTATCTCGAAAGCCTGGAAAACATCGACCGCATTACCTGGATCGGCGCTGACGGCGCCGTGCTGTACGACAGTGACATTTCGGATCTCAGCGGCAATCCGGGCGATGATCCCGAGGTGAAGACCGCTTTTGAAAAAGGCGAGGGGCAGGACATTCGCGACAGCGCTCTTGCGGGCGTCAGCACCGTGTATTATGCGCTTCGCTGCGGCGACGGCACGGTGCTTCGTCTTTCCCGCCCTGTCTCTGTGGCGCGCTATGCGCTCGAAGCCGTCAGCCCCGTGCTGTGGGTTTTCCTGCTCGTGCTGATCGTCTCCGGGATTATGGCCTTCCGGGCTGCCAAGCAAATTCTCAGGCCCGTCAACGAACTGAATCTGGATGATCCCGATCCGGCCGAGACCTATCCGGAGCTCTCACCCCTGGTAAACCGCATTCAGGAACAAAAAAAGGCGATCCGGGAGGAGAGCGAACGAAGAGAAAGCCTGCGCAAGGAGTTCACCGCGAACGTGTCCCACGAGCTGAAAACGCCGCTGACGTCCATTTCCGGCTTTGCCGAGCTCATGCGGGACGGCCTTGTGCCGGAGGACAAGATCCCGGAATTTTCCGGAGATATTTATCGGGAATCCCGGCGAATGATCACACTTGTAGACGACATCATGCGCCTGAGCAAGCTCGATGAGGAAAAGGGCTTCCCCGAAGAAGAGAATATCGACCTCTATGATGTGGCCGCCGATGTCCTTGAAAGCCTGGAGCCGCAGGCAAAAAAGCGGAATATCACGCTGACGCTCACCGGCAGCCACGCCGAGATCCGGGGCGTCCTTCCCGTGGTGCAGGAAATGCTCTACAATCTGGCGGATAACGCCATCAAATATAACCGGGACGGAGGAACTGTCACGCTCAGCGTGAAGGAGGAGAACGGCAAAGCATCCGTTTCCGTCGCCGACTCCGGTATCGGCATCGCAAGGGAAGAACAGGAGCGGGTTTTCGAGCGCTTTTACCGTGTGGACAAGAGCCATTCCAAGAAGATCGGCGGCACAGGTCTCGGCCTGTCCATCGTCAAGCACGGCGCACAGATGCACGGAGCGAAGGTCCTGCTGGAAAGCGAGCCGGGAAAGGGAACAACGGTAACCGTCGTCTTTTCATAAGCTTGCGTCGGACAGCGGCATGGCGTTCAACCGGGCGTTTATGCTTCCCGGAAAACACATATATTTCAAGATTGAGAAAGAAAAAAGGGGTGAAGCCCTGATGGATCACGGAAGAAAGAATTATACCGCGACGATCGCCATCATCGGAAGCCTGATCCTGGCAATCATTCTGGTGGCGAGAACGATGTGGATGGGCGCCCGCGCCAGGCGGGACACAGAAGAAGCGGTCCGCTCCGTAAGTCTTCTGTATCTCGACGAGCTTGCCGGACGCCGGGAGCAGGTCGTGGAGGACAATCTTCAGGAGAAGATCCAGACGATCCGCGTGGCCATCGACCTGATGACCGAGGAGGATATCAGCGATAAGGCGCACCTGGAGGCGTATCAGACGCGCATGAAGCAGCTCTATAAGCTGGACAAGTTTGCCTTTGTGGATACGGAGGGCCTGATCTACACCTCTACCGGAACCCAGAGCGATATCGATGAATACGACTTTGACTACCGCACGCTCTCCGAGCCGGAGATCTCCGTCTTCCATCCGGAGAGCACCGAAAAGCGCGTCATTATCGCGGTGCCGGTCAGCATCCCCTTCCAGGGAAAGACGCTGTCCGTCTGCTTTATGGCCATCGACATGCAGGAAATGCTCTCCGGCGTTTCGATGACCACCCATACCGGAAACGCCACGTTCTGCAATATCTACACGAAAACCGGCGCAGCGCTGACAGACTCGGTGCTGGGCGGTCTCGCCATGGAGGACAATCTGCTCGACGCCATGCAGGTTGCCGTCTTTGAGCCGCCCTATTCCTATGAAAGCTTCACGCGGGAATTCCAGTCCGGGACACGAGGGGTGGTTTCCTTCACCTTCAACGGCATCCGGGAGACGCTGGCCTACATTCCCGTTAACGGGACGGACTGGCAGCTGACCTATCTGATCCGCGAGAGCGTTATCAGCGAGCGCGTCAGCACCATTTCAAGAGGGACCGTCAGACGGAGCATGGTCCAGTCTGCGCTGACCGTCGCCGCGATGCTGGTGATGTTCGGCTTTATCATCGCGCAGACCAAGAGAAACAGCATCCTTCTTCTGGAACAGGAGACCGCCGAGGCGGAAAACCGCGTGAAGCGGGAAGAACTGGAGCACCGCCTGACGCTGCAGGAAAAGCTGCTGGAAGAGAAGCGGCAGCGGGAACAGCAGGACAGGATGCTTACCGCTCTGGCAGCCGATTATTGGAGCGTGTATTATCTCGAGCTGGACAAGGACACGGGCGTCTGCTATCAGGCGCACGCCGACCTGGATACGCCGGGCTTCCGGGCCGGAGAGCATTTTACCTACCTCTCCGCCGTGACCGCTTACGCCAATCAATACATAACGGATCAATACCGGGAGGAGTTCCTGCGCTTCATCCAGCCTGACTCCATTCGCAGTGGCCTGAGACAACAGCGCGTCATTTCCTATACGTATATGGTCAGACGCCACGGAAGAGAGACCTATGAGACGGTACGCTTTGCCCGCGTGCAGCAGGCCGGGGAGGAGAACGGGCAGTCCCTTGACAGCGTGGGCGCCTGCTTCGTGGATGTGGACGCCGAGATGCGCAGAGTCGTGGAGCAGCAGCAGGCTCTCAGCAACGCGCTGGCGGCCGCCGAGGAGGCCAACAAGGCCAAGACCGCGTTTCTGTCCAACATGAGCCATGAGATTCGCACGCCGATGAACGCCATCATCGGGCTGGACAGCATCGCCCTGAACGACCCGGATACGCCGCCCCGGACACGGGAGTATCTGGAGAAGATCGGCGCCTCCGCCGAGCATCTGCTGGGGCTTATCAATGACATTCTGGACATGTCCCGCATCGAGTCCGGACGGCTCACGCTCAAGAACGAGGAGTTCTCCTTCCGCAAGCTCCTGGAGGCGGTCAACACCATGTTCAGCGGCCAGTGTCAGGACAAGGGACTGGAGTACCAGTGCCGCATCAACTCCGAGGTGGATGACTACTACATCGGCGACAATATGAAGCTGCGGCAGGTGTTGATCAACGTTCTCGGAAACGCGGTCAAGTTCACGCCGCCGGGCGGCAGGGTAGAGCTGCAGGTGGAGAGGACCGCCAAATTCGACGGGAAAACCACGCTGCGCTTTACAATCTCCGACAACGGTATCGGCATGAGCAAGGAATTTCTGCCGCACCTGTTTGACGCCTTCTCCCAGGAGGATTCCTCCACCACAACGAAATACGCCAGCACCGGCCTTGGCATGGCCATCACAAAGAGCATCGTGGAGATGATGAACGGCCAAATCGAGGTGGAGAGCGAAAAGGACGCCGGCACGACCTTTGTCGTCACGGTAACGCTCTGCGATTCCGACAGGACAGACCTGCAGGATGAACAGGAGATCCGCCCCGGTGAAATGACGGTGCTGATCGTGGATGACGACCCTGTCGCCTGCCGGCATGCGCAGCTGGTCCTGGAAAAGGCCGGCATTGCCTCCGAACTGGCAAGCTCCGGGCCGCAGGCGGTGGAGATGGTCAAGCTGCGGCACGCCCGCATGGAGCCCTACAATCTGATCCTGGTGGACTGGAAAATGCCGGGGATGGACGGCGTGGAGACTACCCGCCAGATCCGTGCGGCCATCGGGCATGAGACCGCCATCATTATTCTCACGGCGTACCGCTGGGACGACGTCCTGGGGGAAGCGCTCCAGGCCGGCGTGGACAGCTTTTTGCCCAAGCCCCTCTTTGCCGGCGCCGTCCTGGAGGAGTTCAAATCCGCGCTGAAGCGAAAGGACATCCTGGCCAGAAAGCAGCAGGCCAAGGCCGACCTGAGAGGAAAGCACATCCTCCTGGCGGAGGATGTGGCCGTGAACGCGGAGATCATGCTGATGGTCCTTCAAATGCGGCAGATGGAGGCGGATCACGCCGAAAACGGCAAAAAAGCCGTGGAGATGTTTGCCGCGCACCCGGAGGGCTACTACGACGCGATCCTGATGGATATGCGGATGCCGGAAATGGACGGGCTGGAGGCTACGCGCGCGATCCGCACAATGGAGCGGGAGGACGCCAAAACGATCCCGATCATCGCGCTGACGGCAAACGCCTTCGATGAGGATGTGCAGCGCAGCATGCAGGCGGGCTTGAACGCCCACCTCTCCAAGCCTGTGCAGCCGGAAGTCCTGTTTGAGACGCTCGAGAGCCTGATCAAGGACTGATACGAACAGCGGACAGAACGCTTCCTGTCTGTGTGAAGAATGTCCTTTCCGGAATTGCCCGTCATGCACAAAAAAGCCCCTGATCTTTTGATCAGGGGCTTTTATTCTTCCTTGAAAAGCTTCCGGCGCCGGAGCGGACGGCTTGCAGGCGCGAAAGAACAACAGGGACGACAGCAGCGCCTTTCACCCCGCCGACAGGTCCGGGCCTTTATATTCCACGCACAGCATCGTCAGATCGTCAAACTGCTCTGCATCCTTTACAAAGCCGTCCACAGCGCTGCGGACGTTTTTCAGGATCTTCTCCGGCGGGGCGGACGGCTGCTCGTTCAGGGCGCGCAGCATCCGATCCGTGCCGAACAGCTCGTTTTCGGCGTTGGTTGCCTCGGGCACGCCGTCCGTGTAGAGAAAAAGCTTCGAGCCGGGCGTCAGGCTCAGCTCATAATCGCGGTAGCGGATATCCTCCATACCGCCGATGACAAAGCCGTGCCGGTCCTTGAGCAGCTCAAATGCTCCGCCGCTCGTCATCAGGGCCGGATATTCATGGCCGGCGTTGGCCGCCGTGATCTTTCCGGTGGCGGTGTCCAGAATACCGAACCACACCGTGATGAACATCTCCTCGCGGTTGTTGGCGCAGATCTGATTGTTGACCGCCCGCAGCACCTCTGCGGGGCTGAGAGCAGCCATGGCAGCGTTCTGCACCAGGATCTTGGAGATCATCATAAACAGCGCCGCGGGCACGCCTTTTCCGGATACGTCCGCGATCGCAAGAGCGAGATGGCTCTCGTCGATGAGAAAGAAGTCGTAAAAATCTCCGCCGACCTCCTTGGCGGGATCCATGACGGCATAAATGTCAAACTCCGGCCGCTCCGGGAAAGCCGGGAAAACATTGGGCAGCATATTCTCCTGGATCCTGGCTGCCAGAGACAGCTCCGTGCCGATCCGTTCGCGCTCGGACGTTGCGGCTTTCAGGTTGGTCATATAGGACGCCACCCCGTCGGCCATGCTCTTTACGTTGCCTGCCAGCAAACGCAGCTCGCCCTCCGTCCGGATGGGCACGTCCTCATATACCAGCTCCTCCGGGTCGGCGTGGCGCTGCATTTTCTTCACAAAAGCGTCGCTGCTCTCGGCGATCCTGACAAGGGGATCGATCAGATACTGCTGGGTGTTGAGCATATAGATAACAAGGACAAAGGCGGTAAATACGGCGCCGATCACGATGACCGTACGCACATAGCGGTGTACGCCGACGTTGATTCTGTTGATGTCGATCTCCACGCAGATCAGCCCGACGGCATGATCCGCGCTGTCATAGATGACCCGGTACCCGTTGAGCATATGTCCGTATGCGTCCGAGTAGCCCTCCAGCGTCCCGTTCCCGCGCTTGGCGCTTTTGACGGCCTGCTGAAGGATCAGCAGCGTATCATCCTCAAACCCGCCTTCCTCGCAGGGCTTTCCCATATAGCTGTAGATCTCCGAGAGAGGCGCGCCCGCGGACAGCTCCGCCCGGCTTTTGGCATTGATCGCATAGTGCAGGCTGTGGATATCCTCCAGGTCATCAAAGTAAACGGCATATAAGTACTCGATATCCGAGCTGTCCTTGATCGCATTGAGCTCTTCCCTCAGCTCCTCATATCCCGCGGGCATATCGCGCCCGGCGATCATATCGCCGAAAGAATATTTGAGCGTGGCACGATACGCGTATTCCAGCACCGTGTCCGCATAGGTGACGTAGCTTTCCGTTACGCTGTCATGATAGAGCTTATAGCCGATGACGCCGATGGCGGCCGTCAGGATCCCCATAAAGAATATCGCCGTGATCGCGGCCTTGGTTTTTATCCCCATAGCTTTTTTCATGCCTCGCTCCTCTGTCCTCTTCCTGTTTGCCCACTACAGCATACGACAGAAGAAGGCGCTTTTTCAAGTGGAAGCTGCATATTTTCTCTTTTTCGATCGGAAAGTGCCGGTGTCCGAAAAGATACTCAGTATCAAAAAACTGCGTACTTGATTTGAAAAACGGATATGGTACAATAATTATACTGAATCGGACGGCGGATCTGCGCGGGAGGGGAGGTGGTCTCATGCAGCTGGCGGAGCTTGTGGCTTATGCCAGAGAGAAGTATCAGATCGAAGAGCAGCACAAGTGGGCGGATTTCCCCGGCTTTTCTGTACTCTGCCACCCGCGGACGGGCAAGTGGATCGCATTGCTCATGCGGCAATGGGATACCGAGAGAGGCGAAGAAATCGAGCGCTGCGACCTCAAATGCGGAAGCGGCAGCCTGCTGCGTTTCCAGCGGCCGTACCTTTCCCCGCCGATCCGGATGCGCGGGAACAAATGGCTGGATATTGCCTTTGACAACAGCACAGAAAGAGATGTGGTCCTTGAGCTTTTCGATCAGGCGATCGCAGAGGGGACAGGGCACGGCTGCACCATTGTTCTCGGATCTGCGCTTCCGGGCGGCGAAGAACGCTATCGGGAAACCGCGCTGCCCTTCGCCGGAAGTTCATACAAGGCGGAAAAGGAAGAACTCCCGGATCGCCTGCGGGAAATGCGGCGGCTGTATGAATACGGCAGAGAATCCCCCTCGGCCAGAGCCCGGAACTTCTATCGTCAGGCCGTGTTCATGCAGGATTATGAGGACGATCTCCCGTGGACGGGTGATTTTGTCTGCTATTTTCCCACCTATCATGACCTGACCACGAGGCAGCTCCGCGGTTATTTCACCTGGCGCGCCAGGCTGCGCAGGGGCGATTTTCAGCCGATCGCCAGCTCTGCCGCGTATCTTTACGTCTATGAGCTCTTAAACGGCGTCGGCGCGGCCTCGCCGGAAGAGGGGCTGCAAAAGCTTCTGGAATTTGAGAAAGGGTATCTGGATTCCGGCATCGGGGACGGACGCATGCGGAGCAATCTGCGGCGCTGGATGCTGGAATTTGCCGTGCTGCGTGACCTTTCTCCGGAGCTGGCCCGACAGGCCGCGGATAAGGAAATGATCGAGCGGGACGCGGCTTTGACGGTTTTGCGTTCTCCGGAGAACCATTCCGACGCGGAGGTGTTTACCGCGCTGTGCCGCCTGGGTGGGAAGAAAACAGAGAGCTCCCCGGTGACGGCGAACCAGGCGGAAAAGGGCGAAGCCCTGTTCGCGCAGAGCTGGCGTAAGGCGTCCGCATATATTTGGGAGGGAAAAGATCTGTTTGCCCTCTGCTTCGGGGAGAAGAAGACCCGTCAATGGTATCCCCTGTCCAATGCCGTCTATTATGAGCAGACAAGACAGCCGGATCGGTCGTATTCCCTGGATGACTGCCGCAGCTACCGCTGCCGAAACGGCATCTGGCAGGTGGAGGCCTACGAAAAGCTGTCCTTTGACAAAGGGCGGCTGCAGGGCTTTCTGCATGAGACGGACGCCCGGCTGCGCCGCTATCTGAAAACCGGGCGCTATCTGCGGGAAGACCCGGCCGACGAATGGGCGATCCCCTATATCGACGCAGTGATTGAGGAGGACAAAAAGGCCGCGCTCGAAGCGGCCAGACCCAAGATCACCATCGACCTGTCCGACCTGGAGCAGATCCGTCGTGACGCGGCCACGACCCGGGAGAGCCTGCTGACGGAGGACGAGATCGAAGAAATCGCAGAAGCAGCCCCGCCCGCGGACGAGAGCGAAACAAGCGATCTTCCGCTGGATCCTGTACAGGTTCAGATCCTCCACGCCCTGCTGGAGGAGCGGGATGCGGCGGAGATCCTCAAGGCGCACCACCTGATGCCGAGTATGACCGCGGACGCCATCAACGAAGCGCTCTTTGACGAGATCGGCGACACCGTCCTGCTCTGTGAGGAGGAGCAGCTTCTGCTGGTGGACGACTATATCGAAGAACTGGAGCAAATCCTTGGAGGAACAAGCAATGGAGGAACATAAAAAAGTGCCGAAGCGCATCGCGCAGACGGTGCTGAATTCCTTAAAAGGCGGCGTGGTGCCGCGCATCGGCCTGCCGTATATCACGGTCGGCCGGAAAAACGAGATCGAAGCCCTGCTGCACGACGTGGATATCATTGCCGAGGGCGGCGCGTCCTTCCGCTTCATCGTGGGGCGCTATGGCAGCGGCAAGAGCTTTCTGCTGCAGACCATCCGCAACTATGTGATGGACCGTGGCTTTATCGTGGCAGACGCCGACCTCTCCCCCGAACGGAGGCTGCAGGGGACGAAGGGACAGGGACTTGCCACCTACCGGGAGCTGATCTCCAACCTGTCCACAAAAACAAAGCCGGAGGGCGGCGCGCTGACGCTGATCCTGGACCGATGGATCAGCGCGGTGCAGAGTGAGACCGTGCAGGAGACCGGGCTTGCGCCGGATGATCCCGCTCTTACCGCGGCCACGGACAAGAAAATCTATGCCGTGACGGCCTCCGTCAGCGAGCTGGTACACGGCTTCGAGTTTGCCAGGCTCCTGTCTGCCTATTACCGCGCCTATGTGAATGGGGACGACGAGACGAAGGCCAAGGTCGTGCGCTGGTTCCGGGGCGAATACGCCCTCAAGAGCGAGGCCAGGGAGGCCCTGGGCGTCAACATCATCATCAGCGATGACGACTGGTACGACTATCTCAAGCTCTTTGCCGCCTTCTTCCGTCTGGCGGGCTACACGGGCATGTTCATCATGATCGACGAGCTGGTGAATATCTATAAGATCCCCAATTCGATCACCCGGCAGTATAACTACGAGAAGATGCTGACCATGTACAACGACACCCTGCAGGGAAAGGCAAAATATCTCGGCATCCTCATGGGGGCCACGCCCCAGGCCCTGGAGGACAAGCGGCGGGGCAT
>CAMHER010000036.1 GCA_946184215.1 uncultured Clostridia bacterium
ACATGTCCGGCATCACGGAGGTCAACTCCCTCCCGCCGCACTATGTCTGTCCCAAATGCTGCCACAGCGAGTTCGTCGACGACGGCAGCTTCGGCTGCGGCGCGGATATGCCGGAAAAGGACTGCCCGGCATGCGGCACGCGCATGCGCCGCGATGGCTTCAATATCCCCTTCGAGACCTTCCTGGGTTTCCCGGGAAATGAAAAAACGCCCGATATCGACCTGAACTTCTCGGGCGAATACCAGGCGAAGGCGCACAAGTATACCGAGGTGCTCTTCGGCTCGGACCACGTGTTCCGCGCCGGCACGATCGGAACGCTTGCGGAGAAGACCGCGTACGGCTATGTCAAAAAATATCTCGAGGAGCGCGGCATCCAGACCACGAAGGCCGAGGAGAACCGGCTGACACTTGGCCTTGTGGGCATCAAGCGCACGACCGGCCAGCACCCCGGCGGCCTGGTGGTCATCCCGCAGGACATGGACGTGACGGACTTCTGCCCCGTCCAGCACCCGGCGGACGACCCCAACAGCGATATCATCACCACACACTTTGAATACCACTGCATGGAGGCAAACCTCCTAAAGCTCGATGAGCTGGGCCACGATGACCCGACGATGATCCGCATGATGGAGGATATGACGGGCGTCGACGCCAAGGAGATCTCCCTCTCCGACCCGGAGACCATGTCGATCTTCACCTCGCCGGAGGTGCTGGGTCTGCCGGACGACGACCCCATCATCGGCCACACCGGCTCGATCGGCGTGCCGGAGTTCGGGACGCCTTTCACCCGCCAGATGCTGGTCGACACGCAGCCCCGCGCCTTTGATACGCTGATCCGTCTTTCCGGCTTTTCCCACGGCACCGACGTGTGGGCCGGCAACATCCACGACCTGATCGTAAACGGCATTGCCGACGTCAACCAGGCCATCGGCTGCCGCGACGACATCATGATCTATCTGATCCAGAAGGGGATGCAGCCCGCGCTGGCCTTCAAGACGATGGAGGCCGTGCGCAAGGGCAAGGTGAAAAAGAGCGGCGACTTCCCCGGTGACGCCGAGCAGCAGATGCGCGATATGGGCGTGCCGGACTGGTGGATCGAATCGGCGCGCAAGATCGCCTATCTCTTCCCCAAGGCGCATGCCGTGGCCTATGTCATGATGGCTTTCCGCATCGCGTGGTTCAAGGTACACGAGCCGCTGGCCTTCTATTCGGCATATTTCTACCGCCGCAGCCAGAAGGGCGGCTTCGACGCGGCGATGATGTGCGGCGGGACTGAGGCCGTACGCCGCAAGATCAACGACTTCAAGCGCAAGGCCGACCGCACCGCCAACGAGGACGATCTGCTCGTCACGCTCGAGGCGGTGTACGAGTTCAACATGCGCGGCTTTTCCTTCCTGCCGATCGACCTGTACCATTCCGACGCGGCGAAGTTCCTCATTGAGGACGGCGCGCTGCGCCCGCCCTTTGTGGCGATCTCCGGTCTCGGCGAGACGGCGGCGGAGGACCTGGCACGCTGCGGCAGAAGCGGCAAGCAGTACATCTCCATCCAGGACCTGGGCTCCGACTGCCCCAAGGTCAGCCAGACGCACCTGGACGTGCTCAAAAGTCTCGGCGCGCTGGGCGACATGCCGGATTCAAACCAGATCAACCTCTTTGACATGTAATAAAAATGCTGTGAAAACGCTCGTTTTCACAGCATTTTTATGTTAATACTGATACCCGATAAAAACAAGACAATCTTTGCGGCCGGATTTGCGCCATGCTGCGTTAAAGCCCTTGCAAATATATCTCCATTATTCGCTGCGGGCTTCGCCTTGCCTGACACAAATCCGCCTCGCAAATCTTTGTGTGTTTTTACCGTGTATCAGTATAGAAACTAGAAACTAAAAAACTGGAAACTACACCCGCAGGGCATCCAGCACCGCGTCCACGTCTGCCCTTGTCGTACGCCAGGAGGCGCACAGACGGATCACCGCGCTGCCGTCCGGATGACGCTGCCAGATCTCGTATCCGACCTTTCCGTCCAGCTTTTGCAGCTGCCCGGGCGTGAGAACGGGGAACTGCTGGTTGCTGCCGCTCTCGGGAGAGAACACAATGCCCCTTGCGCGCAGAGCCTCGCGCAGGGCGAGCGCACAGTCCGTGCCCTGCTTCCCAAGACGGAAATAAAGGCCGTCGGTAAAGAGCGTGTCAAACTGCAGCCCCAGAAGAAACCCCTTGGCCAGAAGCGCGCCCCGCTGCTTATGGGCGGTGAAAAAGTGCTTCTGCCTGCAGCGGAAAACCACGGCCTCGCCGAAAAGCGCGCCGCATTTTGTTCCGCCGATGTAGAATACGTCGCAGACCTCGCCGAGCAGCGGCAAGGTCACGTCTGTCTCCGGCGAGGCGAGCGCATAGGCAAGCCGGGCCCCGTCCACAAAGAGCTGCAGATCGTATTCGTCGCAGATCGCGCGGATCTCCCGCAGCGCCGCGGCGCTGTACAGCCCGCCGTATTCCGTGGGGTGCGAGAGATAGACCGCACCGGGCTGCACCATGTGGGGACAGGTCTCGTCGGCGTAAAAGCCGCGGAGATAGGCCCGCAGGCCTTCCGGTTCGATGCGGCCGTACTCGTCTGCGGCTACGGCCAGCACCTTGTGCCCCGTGGCCTCCACCGCGCCGGATTCGTGCACGGCGATGTGGCCGCTTGCGGCGCTGACCACGCCCTCCCAGGGGCGCAGGATCGCGGAAAGGACAGTCACGTTCGTCTGTGTCCCGCCGACGAGAAAATACACGTCGGCCTCCGGATTTCCCACCGCGGCGCGGATCTTCTCCCTGGCACGCTGCGAGATCTCGTCGAGCCCGTAGGTCGCGTGCTGGCTTTCGTTGGCTGCGGTGAGAGCAGCTAAAATCTCCGGCGCGCAGCCGCAGTTGTAGTCACAGGAAAAGTCGATCATATCCGTATCGCCTCCGTGAAAAATGATACACGTATCATATGTCAGGATGGATAAAAAGTCAAATGTTGCGCGTGTGAGGGGAATGTGCTATCCTGTTTTCAAAAGCAGAAAGAAAAACACACGAAAGGATGGGAAACGATATGGCAAAGAAAGTCGGCACTCTTATCAAAGAAGCGCGCACGGCCGCGGGATTGAGCCAGGAGCAGCTAGCGCGCAAGATCAAGGGCCTGTCCGCGGGAGAGCTCGCCAAGGCCGAGAGCGGCGAGAGCGAGCTGACCCAGGCACTTTTGAAGGAGATTGCCAAGGCCACCGGTGTGACGCAGTCTTCGCTTCTAAACGCAGCCAGGTCCGCCGCGGGAAAAAAGACGGCGAGCAGCGCCAAGAGCGCGACAGCGAAGAAAACGACGACGGCCGCCAAGACGACGACCGCCAAAAAGGCGAGCACCGCGAAAAAGACAGCCTCCAAGGACGCCGAAACCCTGACGGCCGCGGAGAAAAAGCTGCTGGAGGCCTACCGCGCCGCCTCGTCCGACGCGAAGAAGAACGCCCTGAAGATCCTCAAGGGCGAGGACCTGGATATGGCCGAGATCATGAAGCTCTTAAAGCTCGACAGCAAGCTTGAAAGTCTCGGCGGCGGCGGGATCCTCGGCGGATTGAAGGAAGGCCTGCTCGACGGCCTGCTGGGGAAAAAATAAAAGAGGAGAAATCCACCCTCACGAAAAATCCACCCGCGAGGGTGGATTTTTCTTACGCAAAGACACGGGCAATCTCCTTTGCCGCGAGCGCGTCGAGGGAGGGAAAGTCCATATAGGGGCGATAGACCGCCTCCACCTCGTCGTGCAGCGCCTTGGCCTCGCGCAGCGTTTCACAGGCGGCGCGCAGATAGCGTGCGCCCTCGCGCTTTGCCGCACGAACGGCGCGACGCCGCTCCTTGACCGAGGCCATGTCGCCCCACAGACGGTCCAGCGGGATGCGCTTGACGTGCTCGTACGACGCTTGCGGCATGGCGCGCACAAAGCCCGCCGAGACGTCCGGCAGCAGGAGCGCGTCCGGCGTTTTGCCGTCCGCAGGGGAGAGACAGAGAACCACGTCGTGGCCGAGAGAAAGCGCCGTTTCACACGCCTCGCCCAGCGCGCCGGCGGCAAGACCGCAGCCGTCTTCACAGAGATAGGCAAGTTTACATAACGCAAAGCTGCTCCGGTCCTCCACAAGCCCTTCACAGCTGACAGCACCGCAGAAGCGGCGGCGCAGGCGCGGCGTCTCTCCGGCGGGAAGGCGCGCGATGAGTTCACAGAGCAGCGCCCCGGCGCGTCCAGCCTCTTTCGCTCCGGCCTCCTGCGGGAGAAAGGCACGCTCCGCGCTCTCCGCCGCGGCGAGCAGCGCGTAGGCGCGCTTGTATTTCGCCTTGTAAGCGGCGACCAGAGCGCGTGCGCGGTCACAGTCGACGGGAGAAAGCGGGGTCCGGCAAAACTGTCCTACGTTAAGATAATCGCTGTCCGCACCGAAGATCCCCGGCTCGGCGGCGTGCGGCGCCGTGCCGTCGCACCAGCCCAGAGAGAGCGAGGGAAGATACACGCCGTCAAGCGACTTCGGATCGCCGGAGCACTGCACATACTCCACGTCCAGTCCGCGCCGCTCCGCCTCACGCCCGATGGCGCGCATCAAGCCGGACTTGCCTGTGCCCGGCCCGCCCTTGATGATGTGCAGATAGTCACGCTCGCCGCGGCAGAAGTCGCCGTAGAGTGAGACAAAGCCGCAGGCGGTGTTCGCCCCGAGGAAATAACTTGTTTTCATAAAAGACCCCCTATTTCTGCGATCGCAGTCTGTTCACGGTAATAGTATATCCGGCTTTCTGCGCGATTGACACCGAAAAGAGCAGCGGTTATAATGGCGAAAAAACGACGGAGAGAGAGCATGATACGAAATATCCTGTTTGATTTTGACGGAACACTCTACGATACGGTGGAGGGCATCGAAAAAAGCGCGCAGTACGCGCTCCAGAAGCTTGGCATTTCCGCGCAGCTCGAGGAGCTGAAATGCTTTGCCGGCCCGCCGCTGGTGGATATCTTCATGGAAAAGTTCGGCTTTTCCCATGAAAAGGCCTGGGAGGCGCGCGGACTGTTTCAGGAACGGTATATCCCCATCGGGGTGTATGAAAGCCGCCCCTTTCCCGGCATGAAGGACTTTCTTTCCGCGCTGAAGGATAGAGGGCTGACGCTCGCCGTTGCGACGTCCAAGCCGCTGGAGCTCGCGGAGCAGCTGCTCCGAAGCGCCGGGATGCGGGAACTGTTCACAGTCGTGCACGGCAGCACGCTTGGCGGGAACAACAATTCGAAGCAGGCGGTCGTCGAGAGCGTGATTGCCGCCCTCGGCGCGAAAAAGGAGGACTGCGTCCTCATCGGCGACACGAAATACGACGTCGCCGGGGCGCATGCCGCGGGGATCGCGTTCATCGGCGTGCGCTACGGCTATGCCGCGCCGCTCGAGCTGGAGACGGCCGGGGCCGACGCGATCGCCGAGGATCTGGCGCAGCTTGAAAAAATGTTGACAGCGCGCGAGGTTTTGGTATAATTATTCCAATAGATCCCTACTGCGGCTGAGCCTTTCCTCTCCGCAGTATGACTTTATGAGGAGGTTTTTATGGAGCTTTCTGAACTGTACTCCGGCCGGATCATCGGCGAGGGGCTGACCTTTGACGATGTGCTGCTTGTTCCCGCGGAGAGCGATGTGCTCCCCGCCGACGTGGATTTGACCACAAGCCTGACAAAGAAAGTCAAGTTGAACATCCCGGTCATGAGTGCCGCCATGGACACCGTCACCGAGTACCGCATGGCCATTGCCATCGCCCGCGAGGGCGGCATCGGCGTGATCCATAAGAATATGTCCATCGACATGCAGGCCGAGCAGGTGGATCTGGTCAAGCGCTCGGAAAACGGCGTTATTTCCAATCCCTTCTCCCTGACGCCGGACAAGACACTTGGCGACGCGGAGGCGCTGATGGCCAAATACCGCATCTCCGGCGTGCCGGTGGTGGACACGGACGGCAGACTTGTGGGCATCATTACGAACCGCGACATGAAGTTTGAAACGGACCTGGGCCGCAAAATCGCCGAGGTCATGACCAGCACCGGCCTTGTGACCGGGCGGGTCGGCACTACGCTCTCCGAGGCAAAGGAGATCCTGCGCCATCACCGTATCGAAAAGCTGCCGATCGTGGACGAGGAAAACCGTCTGCGGGGACTGATCACGATCAAAGATATCGAAAAGGTCATGAAGTACCCCAACTCCGCCAAGGACAGCGCGGGGCGGCTGCTGTGCGCGGCGGCCATCGGCGTGACGAAGGATATTCTCGATCGCACCGGCGCGCTGATCGATGCGGGTGTGGACCTGCTGGTGCTTGACAGCGCCCACGGCCACAGCGCCAATATCATGCGCTGCGTGCGCCAGGTCAAGGAAAAGTTCCCCGACGCCCAGCTTGTCGCCGGCAATGTCGCCACGCCGGAGGCCACCGAGGCGCTGATCAAGGCAGGCGCCGACTGCGTCAAGGTCGGCATCGGCCCCGGCTCGATCTGCACGACGCGTGTGGTCGCTGGCATCGGCGTGCCGCAGATCACGGCGATCCTGCGCTGTGCCGAGATGGGCGACCGCTATGGCGTCGGCGTGATCGCCGACGGCGGCATCAAATACTCCGGCGACATCACCAAGGCGATCGCCGCGGGCGGACGCGTGGTCATGATGGGCTCGATGCTCGCCGGCTGCGAGGAGGCCCCGGGCGATACCGAGGTATTCCAGGGCCGTCAGTTCAAGGTCTATCGCGGCATGGGCAGCATCGGCGCTATGCAGCACGGCTCGAAGGACCGTTATTTCCAGGAGAACAACAAAAAGCTCGTTCCCGAAGGCGTCGAGGGCCGCGTCCCGTTCCGCGGACCGGTCAGCGAGACCGTGTTCCAGATGATGGGCGGTCTGCGCTCCGGCATGGGCTACTGCGGCGCGCACAACATCGAGGAGCTGCGCACGAAGAGCCAGTTTGTCCGCATCACGAGCGCGGGTCTCAAGGAAAGCCACCCGCACGATATCTACATCACCAAGGAAGCGCCCAACTATACGATGAATCCGTAAGAGGAAAGGACCGTGATTTTTCACGGTCCTTTTTCCTCACGCTGCGAAGGGAGAGAGAACACATGAAACAAAACGATCCCTGCTATGCCTCCTTTCTTCAGATCCTGCACGAGGAGCTTCTTCCCGCCATGGGCTGCACCGAGCCGATCGCCATTGCCTATGCCGCCGCGAAAGCGCGGGAGGTGCTGGGCAGACTTCCGGAGAGAATGACGGTGGCCGTCAGCGGAAACATCATCAAAAACGTCAAGAGCGTCGTCGTGCCGAACACCGGCGGCATGAAGGGCATCGCGGCGGCTGCCGCGGCCGGCGCCGCCGCCGGGGACGCGGATGCCGAGCTGGAGGTGCTTGCCCGTCTGACAGAGGAGGATGCCGCCGCCGTCGGCGTCTATCTCAAAGAGACGCCCATCGAGGTAGAGCACGCCGACACGCCGCACATCTTCGACATCCTTCTGACGGCCCGGGCCGGAGAGGACAGCGCGGCGGTGCGCATCACGGACTATCACACCAACATTGTCTCCATCCGCCGCAACGGCGAGACGCTGCTGGAAAAAGAATCCGGAGCGGGCGGCGAGAAGACGATGACGGATCGCGCCTGCCTGAGCGTGGAAAAAATCGTCGATTTTGCCGACAGCGTGGATCTCGACGACGTACGCGAGCTTTTGGAGCGGCAGATCGCGTACAATATGGCCATCGCCGAAGAGGGACTGCGTCACAGCTACGGCGCGAACATCGGCAAAACGCTGCTGCGCGGCCATGAGCACGATCTGGACTATGTGCTGCGGGCCTGGGCCGCGGCGGGAAGCGACGCGCGGATGAACGGCTGCGAGATGCCGGTCATCATCAACTCCGGCAGCGGCAACCAGGGGATCACGACCTCGGTGCCGGTCATCGTCTATGCCCGTGAGACGGGAGCAGGCGAAGAGAGACTGCTGCGCGCGCTGAGCCTGTCGAATCTGATCACGATCCACCTGAAAACCGGCATCGGGCGGCTGTCGGCCTATTGCGGCGCGGTCAGCGCCGGAGCCGGCGCGGCCTCCGGCATCGCCTATCTGCAGGGCGGGGGCTTTGACACGATCGCCCATGTGATCGTCAACACCGTGGCTGTCACCTCCGGCATCGTCTGCGACGGGGCCAAGGCCAGCTGTGCCGCCAAGATCGCCGCTGCGGTGGATGCGGGGCTGCTGGGCCTTGCCATGGTGCGGGACGGAAACGAATTTTACGGCGGCGACGGCATCGTGAAAAAAGGCGTGGAGAACACGATCGCTATTGTGGGCCGCCTGGCCCGCAACGGCATGCTGGAGACGGACAGGGAGATCATCCGCCTGATGCTGGAATGACGGGGGGAAGTTGACAGCTGGGAGGGCTTTCCGCTATAATCAAAGTGGTTTCCAACGGAAACAAATTGCGTGAAGGAGACGAGGGGAAACGAACTTGAAAAGGAGAGGCATGGGCTTTTATCTCGGCGCGGGCATTGTGTTTTTGCTGATGCTTGCGGTACTGGAACTGAATAAGAATACGCTTTTGGGCTTTCTGCTCACGATCGCCGCGACGGCGCTGTTTGTCTTTTTGCGCGGCCGCGCGGCGGGAGGCGGCCTGCGCTTTTTGTGCTGGGTCGGATGGATCGCGCTCTTTGCGCTCATCCTGTTTTTGACATGGCCGCCCGTGAAGGCGGTACCGGCGGTCGAGGGGAAAAGCGCGGGCAGGACACAGATCGTCACACTCCGCGACGGACAGGTGCAGGGCGTGCTGACCGCCGACGGCGCGGTCGAGGTCTATACCGGTATCCCCTATGCCGCGCCGCCCGTGGACGAGCTGCGCTGGCGCGAGCCGCAGGATGTGGAGAGCTGGGACGGCGTGCGCCTGTGCGACCACTTTGCGCCCATGAGCATGCAGCCGACCAACCTGCCGATCTATGACTCTCTCGCCCAGATCATCGGCTATCACGATTACAAGATCTCGCTGAAGGACAACTTCCGCGCCCCGGTCAGCGAGGACGCGCTGTACGTCAACGTCTTCAAGCCCGCTGGCGCGGCGGAGGGGCTGCCGGTATACGTCTATGTCCACGGCGGCTCGCTGCAGACCGGGCAACCCTGGTACGGCGACTACCGCGGGGAAAACCTGGCGCGGGAGGGCGCGGTGTATGTCAACTTTGCCTACCGTCTCGGCGTGTTCGGTTATCTGGCCGACGAAGAGCTGATGGCGGAATCGGAAAACGGCACCACCGGCAACTACGGCCTGCTCGATCAGATCAAGGCTCTGGAGTGGGTGCGCGACAATATCGCGCGCTTTGGCGGCGACCCCGGAAACGTCACGCTCGCGGGCGAGTCGGCGGGCGCGGCCTCGGTCAGCGCGCTGTGCACCTCGCCGCTGGCCGCAGGGCTTTTTGACCGTGTGATTTTGGAGAGCTCCACCGTCGCCTCGATCGAGCCGCCGCACTCCTTCCGCCTGCTGGACGAGGCGCTGGAGAGCGGAAAAGAACTCAAGGCGCGCTACGGCGCGGCGACGGTAAACGAGCTGCGTGCCCTGAGCGCCGAAAAGCTGGCCCGTGAGGCGGCAACGCAGCACCACATGACCGTGGACGGCTATGCCCTCACCGAGACGCCCTATGAATCCTATCGAAAGGGGATCCACAACGAGCAGGCGATCCTCCACGGCTACAACAGCCGCGAGAGCGGACCCTTTATCCTCTTCTCCCAGGCGAGCCTGAAGGACTATGAGCAGCGCATCGAGCGCTTTTTCGGCGAGCATGCCGACGAAGTCCTTGCCCTTTACCCCGCCGCGACGGACGCCGAGGCCAGGGCGTACTGGGCCGAGATCTACGGCGCCATTTTCTTTGATTATTCGCACTACTGTCTCAACCGTCTCGCCGTGGAAAACGGCATCCCGGTCTGGGAATATTACTTCACCCGCGACAACGGCCGTCTCGGCCCCTGGCACAGCGGCGAGATGATCTACTGCTACGGCAATATCCCGGCGGACTCCAGGCTCTTCGACGCGCGGGACCGCGAGCTGAGCGGGCAGATCCTGCGGTACTTTGCCAACTTCACCATAGCGGGCGACCCCAACGGCGAGGGACTGCCGCGCTGGGAGCGGAACGAAAGCTCGTCGCGCCTGATGGAGTTCGGCGACGAGACGCAGATGATCGACGAGCGCGAGCACGCGCTTTTCGCGGTGCTGGATCAGCTGCAGGGCTGGACGGAGTGATCTGCTTTTCCCGATAAAAAAGGACTGTGAGCTTTGCTCACAGTCCTTTTTCGTTTTATGCTTCTTTTTTCTTTCCGATCCGGTCAAAGACCATCGGATAGATCGCAATGTCCACGAACAGCACGATCGTATAGCGCAGCGTACGCACGAGATACGCCGCCGCGGTGCCGGAGTCGAGGAAGGCCTTGTCAAAGGGCAGCTTCAGCACGGTGTTGAGCACAAAGTAGACGGCCACGCCGCCGACAAGGCGCAGAAGGATCTTCCACCACACGCGCGTGCTTTGGAATTTGACATAGCGCTCCTCGAAGAGATTGCCGAGAAAGAAGCCGGCCATCATGCCGTAGCCGGTGAAAAAGTCGTTTGTCCGGCAGTAGAAAAAGCCGGGCAGCGCCGTCACGGCGAGCACGAGATAAAAGACCCATTTTTTCTGAAACAGCCGCCCGATCAGAGGCAGCAGGAACACCGCCGCGCAGCCCAAAAGCCAGCCGCAAAGCACGTCCGTGGGGTAGTGCGCGCCGACACAGAAGCGCGAAATGCCCACCAGCAGCGGGATCACGATCGCAATGACCGTCGTCCAGCCCCTTTTCGAAAACGCGCCGATCGAGCCGTAGGTTGCCACGGCGCCGGAGGAATGGCCGCTGGGAAAGGAAAAGCCCTGCGCGGCAATGTCATAGAGATCCGCGTTCGGATCCACGGACTTGAGGATCTGCACCGGCGTGTCGAAATACGGCCGGCGGCGCAGCGCAACGTTTTTGAGCATCGGATTCCACACGTTTGCCATGCAGAAGTTGACGCCGATGAAAACGCCCAGCTCCTTGTTCCAGCACCAGTAGCAAAAGCCCATGACCAGGATCAGGATCATCTCCTCGCCGAAGGCTGAGCACAGCGATGCGAGCTTGACGCCAAAGCTGCCCAGATGAGCCTGGATCCACAGCATCAGCTGTACTTCCCAATCAAAGAAAAAAACGTTTCCCATCTTTCTGCCTCCCTGTATGTATGTCGTTTTTAGTTTCCGAATACCCAGAAGTGTGTCACGCCGAAGGCCTCGCGGATGAAGTAGTTGAGCATGACGAAGAAATAGCCCCAGGGGGCGGCCACGCCGGCGGCGTCGGAAACGCCCAGCTTCTGCGCAAAGAGCTTGGCGCGGTAGAGATGATAGGCGCTGGAGACGATCGCGACCTTTCCCTGCGGCTCTTCGCCGCGCTCACGGATAATGGCAAAGGAGTTGACAAGGTTTTCCTCGGTGGAGGTGGCCTTGTCCTCGATGAGGATGCGCGAAGGGTCGACGCCGTGGGCTGTCATATAGTCATACATGGCCTTGCCCTCGGAGACGGTCTCACCCGGCCCCATGCCGCCGGAGACGATCGCGACAGCGTCGGGGTGCCGGTCGAGATAGTCCATCGCTCCCTCCATCCGGCGCACCAGCGTCAGCGAGGGCTGATCGCCGTAGACCGCCGCGCCCAGCACGATCAGATAATCGCGCCCGTCGTCGGCGTCGGTGCGGGCATTGCGGATGATAAAGCTCTCTACCACACAGAAGTAGCAGAGGCCCACGCAGGTGAGGACAACGACGATCTTCCAAAGCACGGCGGGCAGAAAGTGGTGCAGCACGACGAGCGCCGCGACAAACAGCAGCGCGTAGCCCCACCAGGCATAGCCCCGCGCGGCAAAGCGCAGCAGGAAGGCCAGCGAGGCGAGCGTAGCGGCGACCGCGGCCCAGTTCGGCCGCAGGAACACCACGGCGACGATAAGCAGCACGGCCGCCGCTGCGGCGAGCGGGTAGGGCCAGAAGCCCATCCCGTAGCGCGCCATGCCCAGCGCCACGGCAGCGAGAATCAGCGCCGCGGCCAGCAGCAGCCAGGCGATCGGACGATTTTTTGCGTTCTTATGTTCAGCCATTGAGTTCCTCCCATTTTTCATATAAAGCCATCAGCTTTTCATCCAGTTCTTCCTTCTGCGCAGCAAGCTCCATCAGCTTTTGATAGTCCGAGGCGTTCTCCGCCTCCTCGCGTGCAAGAGCCGCGAGCTTTTCCTCCAGCGCGGCGATCTCTTTCTCCGTCCTGGCGATCTGCCGCTCGGCGTTGGCCGGCCGGGGCGGGCGCGTATCGCGCTTTTCCTTCTTCTCGCTGCGCTCGGCGTTCCGGCTGAACACGGCCTGGCGGTCACGCCACTCGCCGTATTCCTTCCAGCCGCCGCGAAAGTCGCTCAGCCGGCCGTTCTCCAGCGTCCAGATGCGGGTGGCGAAGCGCTCGATGAAAAAGCGGTCGTGCGAGACGAACAGCAGCGTCTGCTCGTAATCGGCCAGCGCGTCCTCGATCCACTCGCGGCTGGCGATGTCGAGATGGTTGGTCGGCTCGTCGAGGATCAGAAGATTGATCTCCCCGCCCATGAGCATGCACAGCCGCAGGCGGCTTTTTTCTCCGCCGGAGAGCGTGGCGACGGTCTTGAACACGTCCTCGCCACGAAAGCCGAAGGCCGCGAGACGGTCGCGCGCCTCCTGCGGCTGCACCCGGCATTCCCAGAGCATCGTGTCAAGCATCGTCCTTCTCTCGTCGGCGAAGCGTACGATCTGCGGCAGATAGGCCGTCTTGATTGCGGGACCGCGGTAGATATAGCCCGCGTCGGGCGTCTCCTCGCCCATGAGCAGCTTCAGAAAGCTCGTCTTTCCCGCACCGTTGTCGCCGATGAGGGCGATGCGCTCGCCGCCCGTTACCTCCAGCGAGACGCCGGAGAACAGCACCCGGCCGGAAAAGCCCTTTTCCAGCCCGTCCGCCACAATGACCTCGTCGCCTGAAAACTCGCGCTCGCGGAATTTGACGGAGAGCTTTCTCGCCTCGCTGGGCTTTTCGGTCTTCGACAGGCGCTCAATGCGCTTTTCCATGGAAAAGGCCCGCTTGTGCAGCTTGTCCGCGCCCATAAAGGCCCAGAGGTGCAGCTTGTCCGCCGCGCGCTGCAGCTGCTCGATCTTGGCCTGATCCTTTTCGTACTGCTTGAGCTTTTCCTCAAAGCGGCGCTGCCGTTCGACGACAAAAAAGCTGTAATTGCCGCTGTAAAACTCCGCTTTTCCGTCCACAATCTCAATGCAGCGCTGTGCGACCGTGTCAAGGAAATAGCGGTCGTGGCTGATCGCAAGCACCGTGCCGCGAAAGTGAAGGATGTAATCCTCCAGCCACTCGGTGGCGTGGA
>CAMHER010000037.1 GCA_946184215.1 uncultured Clostridia bacterium
AGCACCGTGCCGCGAAAGTGAAGGATGTAATCCTCCAGCCACTCGGTGGCGTGGAGGTCGAGATGGTTCGTCGGCTCGTCGAGGAGGAGAATATCCGTGTCCTCCAAAATGAGCCTTGCCAAATTGACGCGCGTCCGCTCGCCGCCGGAGAGCGTGTCGAAGGGCTGTGTGCGCATGGCGGGCGTGATGGCAAGGCCGTTGGCCACGCGATTTCGTTCACTGTCCATCTCATAGCCGCCGCGGCGGCGGAACTCGTCGGAAAGCCGGTCATACTCCTGCAGCAGCGCCGGGGAGCTGTCCCGCTCCATCTGCAGGGCAAGCTCCTCCAGGCGTGCGGAGATGGCGTAGAGCTGCCGGTGCGCGTCGCGCAGCACGTCCTCGGCCGTCCAGCCCTCCGGAAAAACCGGGATCTGGGAGATCAGACCGATGCGCTTGCCCGGCGCGACGGCGGCCACGCCCTCGTCGGGCCGCTCTTCGCCGCAGAGGATGCGGAAGAGCGTCGTCTTGCCGCAGCCGTTGGGGCCCAGGATACCGATATGCTCGCCGGAATTGACCGTGAAGGACAGCCCGTCGAGTATTTTTTTGCCGACCTCAAAGGATTTTTCAAGGTCCTGTACCGTGATGTCGATCATAGATTATTCCTTACCGTCCGTCTGCGGCGATGGCTGCGCGCAGGATCGCGGCAGCTGCCGGCCCTGCGTTCTGCAGGCCCGCGCCGCCATGCTCAATGAAAACGACAAAAGCATAGGGATGTGCCGCGTCATCCAGAAAGCCGGTGAACCAGGCGTGCGGCGCGCCGTCGCCCACCTCGGCCGTGCCGGTCTTGGCGCACAGGCCGTACAGCCCCGGGAAATTTGTCTGGGGGGAGTATGAGGCGGCGACGTTGTAGCTCATCATTTCCTTCAGCTTGCGCGCGGTGCTCTCCTCCACAAGACGCGTGGTCTCGGGCGGCTCCTCCGTCAGGATCAGCCGCGGCGTACAGAGAAGGCCGTCGTTCGCGATGGCGGCGACATAGCGCAGCATGGCAAAGGGCGTGATGAGGTCGGTGGACTGACCGATGCCGGACCAGGCCAGCTCCGGATCACCGGCGTATTCCGTGCGGTAGCTGCCGGGGACGCTGTACAGACCGTCCAGCTCAAGCGGTTCGAGAAAACCGTAGTCCCTGACATGCCGATAGAGACTGTTATAGCCCGCCGCCACGGCGATCTGGGCAAAGGCGCTGTTGCAGGAATTGGCAAGGGCCTGCTCAATACCCTGCGCGCCGTGGACGCCGGTGCAGTGGATGTCCACCGTGCCGATCGTGTATTCTCCCTCACAGGAAAACTGGCGGCCGAAGATCCCGGGCACGTCCTCAATGGCCGCCGCGGTCGTCACCAGCTTGAAGATCGAGCCGGGGGGAAAGGCGGCGGAGAGACAGCGGTTGATAAAGGCGGTGTCGGCCACGGCCGCCTCGCCGTTGATGGGATCCACCGAGGGAAGGCTGACCATGGCCAGCACCTCGCCGGTCTTGTAGTTCATCAGCATGGCAGCGCCGCGGCGGTTATAGCCGATGGCATTCCAGGCCGCGCGGCAGAGAGAAGCGTCAATGGTAAGGGTAAACTGCTTCGGCTCCTTTTTCGTCGTGCCGGAGAGCAGCGAGTACTCCTGCATGCTGCCCCAGTAGGCGCTAAGCGCCCCGGTGCCGGTGCGGTTCCAGTAATCGCCCGTCACGTGATAACAGGCCACGCGCGTCTCCGCGTCGTCGGCAAAGGCGCTTTTGGTGGCGTCAAAGGAGGCCAGCACCACGCCGTTGCGATCCCGCAGCTCACCGCCCGCGCCCGCGTTGGCCCGGGCAAAGTAGAGCGCCCAGTCGCTGCCCTCGTCGATATAGCGCAGAACAAAGGCTGTCATGCCGAAGATGATCGCCGCGGAGAGCAGCAGCACCGCCAGCGCGCGCCTTGTGATTTTTTTCATGTGCCGCGGCCCCCCTTCCGTTTTCGGGCTGCAGCGGCGTTTTTCTCCTGCAGCCTGCGCTCGGAGGGAAAAAGCTCTGCGGAGGGGCGGACGACAAAGCTGCCGCCGCGCCGCGTGTCGGCCCCCTTGATAAAGGCCATCAGCATCCAGCAGCTGAGCAGCGAGGTCCCGCCGCGCGAGACAAAGGGGAAGGTCACGCCCGTAAAGGGCAGCAGATCGAGCGAGCCGAACACGTTCAGCGCCATCTGCGCCATCAGCATGCTGACGGCGGCACAGGCCGCGATCGCATAATAGGACGAGCGGCCCCGCCGCGCTGTGCGCACGGCGAAGAAGCTCAGCGTCAGCACGGCCAGCACCATGCACAGCGCGATGATCAGCCCCTGCTCTTCGCAGATTACGGCAAAGACCATGTCGGTGTCGGCCGCGACAATCTCCGTCAGCCATCCGCCGCCCGCGCCCTTGCCGAACAATCCGCCGCCCGCTGCGGCGCCGAGCGCGCGCGTCTGCTGATAGCCCGCGCCGTAGACGTCCTCCCATACATGGCCCCAGGTGGCAAAGCGGCGGGCGATATAGGGCTTGATGCTCACGGCGAGAAAGCCGGCCATCGCCGCGCCGGAGACGGCCAGGAACACCGTGGCGATCGAGCCGGAGCGCAGAAAAGAGATCACGAGGAAGCAGATGAAAAACACCAGAGCAGTTCCAAAGTCACCGATCAGCGCCAGGGCGCCGACACAGACGGCGGAAAAGACGATAAAGACAAACAGGTTGCGCCGACGATAGAGCTTGTCCATCGCCGCGGCGCCCACGTAGACATAGCCGACCTTGACCAGCTCCGAGGGCTGGAAGGAAAAGCCCGCCACGGAAAGCCAGCTTTTCGCGCCGTTGAGCGTGTCGCTTGTGGCAAGGTTCAGCCCCAGCAGGGCCACGGCGCACACCGCCGCGGCGATACGCGCTGCTTCGGTGCGCCTCAGGTCGCGCAGCCACAGCCCCAGCAGCAAAAACAGCACAAAGGCAAGCAGGATCAGCACGGTTTGCTTGAACATATCCTGCGGCGCGGCCGATGCCGTGACCGACACGCCGAGGGATGTGAGATAAAAGGCAATCGTCTCCACCTCAAAGCCGCTGCGGCCGATCAGACGCATGGCGTAATAGCAGAACCACTCCAGCAGGATCAGCACCGCAAAGCCCAGCGCGATCGACATGGTCTGCGCGCGCGGGGCGGTACACAGATGCTGGAGGAGCAGCAAAAGCTCAAAGAGCGTCAGCTCAAAAAGCGTCAGC
Source organism: uncultured Clostridia bacterium (assembly GCA_946184215.1). Taxonomy (GTDB): domain Bacteria; phylum Bacillota; class Clostridia; order Oscillospirales; family Oscillospiraceae; genus Limivicinus. Next base: position 3,235 of record CAMHER010000037.1, read on the forward strand.
GCCGGCGATACCTTTCTGCCCGCCGAGGTGCGCTGCTGATCGAGGGCATCGCGCCGCGCCTCGCTCATGTCCTGCAGATGCAGAGACGTATTCCCCAGACGGATCGCGTCGCCGGGCAATACTTCAGCGCCGTTTGCGTCCACGTTCTCTCCGTTGACGCTGACCCCTCCGCGGGAAAACACATCGTAGAGCATCCAGGTCCCATTGTCACGCCGCTTCAGAACGGCATGGATGCGCTCAATGCCCTCCCGGTCGATGCGGATGTCCGCCGTGCGGGAGCGGCCGATCAGGTTTTCCCAGTGCGTGACGGGAACGCTCTCCCGCCCGAAGCGCACACTGGCCCAGGTCTCGGGTTCATAACGGTCAGAGAGCATCGAACGGATACAGCGCAGCATGATCATAAGCGAGAGAACGATCAGCGCATATTTGGAAACCGTCATGCCGTTTTCCAGAAGCAGTTCCGTATTAAGCCCTCCTTTTCGCAGAAATCAAAATAACTTTATTATTATACCACGAAAGAGCCCGCTTGACAACAAAGCCCGACGACGCCTGCGCCGGAAAAAACCGCCGGACAGTTACACTGTCCGGCGGTTTTTCAGCTTACGTTGCATGATTTTATCTCAGCGGCTCGGGCCGGGATTGCGCTCCTTCGTATAAAGGATCACCACGTCGCCCTCCATCAGGACGAGAGAACCGTGGGGAACCAGCATCGTGCCGCGGCGCCGCACCATGACGATATAGGTCTGGCGCGAAATGTCCAGATCGCGGATCGCGCTGCCGTTCCAGTCGTGGTTTTTGCGCAGCGTGATCTCCTTGAGATTGACCATCCGGTCGTCGCGCAGCGCCTCGGCGCAGAGAATGATCTTGTCGCCAGGCTTTAACACCACGTCGCCCCGGGGGACGACGGTGCTGCCCTCACGCCGGACGACCGCGATGATCAGCCCCCGCGGCAGCTGCAGATCCTTGATGCACTTCCCGCTCCAGGCATCCTTGGCCGAAAGCTCTACCGTGACAAAATTCAGATCCTCCTCCTGCGCAAAGTCGCCGATGCGCTTGAAGCGGGAATACTGCTCGACAAAGCCGGCGGACAGGATACCGGTGGGGATGGCCACCATCAGCACGCCGAGAAAGGTGATCAGGATACTGATCGCCTTGCCCAGAGGCGTGATCGGGTAGATATCGCCATAGCCCACCGTCAGCAGCGTCGAGACGGCCCACCAGATGCCGGAGAAGGCGTTGCGGAACACGTCCGGCTGGGCGTCGTGCTCGACGGAATACATGCACAGGCTGGAGGCCATCATCAGCACGCCGATGATGAAAACCGACGAGAGCAGCTGCTGCTTCTTGCCGACGATGACCTCGGTGATGACGTTGAGGGAATCGTAGTAGGCGTTGATACGGAACAGACGGAAGATCCGTACGATGCGGAACAGACGGAACACCGCGGCGCCGGCGGGGAAGAAAACGGGCAGATAGTAGGGCAGAAACGAGAGCAGATCAACGATCCCGTCAAAGGAGAGCATATAGCGCCGCAGCGAGTGCAGCTCGTCAAGGTCCGGATAGAGATTGTTGGCCGTAAAGAGGCGCAGAACATAATCCACGGCAAAGAAGAACACCGTGACAGCCTCCACCCGGGCGAGCAGCGGACCGTGGACTGCGCGGACATTGTCAAAGGTCACGGCAAAGGCCGCGACCAGATTGACAAGCAGCGCCAGGGTGCTGACGATATCATAGCTCTGGTTGATCGGGTCGTCCACAACACCGACCGAGACCATCCTGAAGATCCGCTGGCGCAGGAGCGTGATGCGCTTTTTGCTCGCTTCCTTCATATCACAGCTGCCTTTCTTTTTTCTCTAATCATTCCCGCAAAAGCGAAAGGATCGCCTCCGCCGTATCCTCCGGCGCGGCGTCGTTGGATACGGTATAGTCGGCAAAGCGCGCGTAGAGCGGCGCGCGGCGTGCATAGAGTTCATTCAGATCGCTGCGCAGAGAAATCGGACGGCCGTCGCGGGGCAGCTTTGCCGTCTCCCGCTGCAGCCATACGATCACGCCGTTCTGATGCAGCAGGGGATAGTTGCCCTCCTGCGTGACGCAGCCGCCGCCGGTGGAGATCACCGTGCCGGAGGCAGCACCGAGCCGACGGAGCGTTTCCGTTTCGCGCCTGCGAAAATCCGCTTCCCCGAAACGCGCGAAAATCTCCGGGATCGTGAGGGAGGCTTCGCGTTCGACCTCGCTGTCAGCCTCGCACAGCTCACGGCCCAGCCTTTCGGCAAGCAGTCTGCCGACCGTGCTCTTGCCGCAGCCCGGCATGCCGACGAGGACAATATTCTGCGTGTCGAAAGCAAGGAGCCTTTCAATGCGGTCGATCTCGCCGTCCGGAATCGGCCTGCCGAGAAACTGCTCGGCCGAGCGCTTGGCCTGCGCCACCAGCATATACAGCCCGTTGGAGCAGGGGAGACCGAGGCTCTCCGCCTCCAGCAGCAGCGCGGTACGCGCGGGGTTGTACACCACGTCCGCCACGGCTTCACAGCGCGTAAACGGCGCGAGGGAACAGACCGCCTCGCCGTTGTGCGGATACATGCCCACAGGCGTGGCGTTGACAAGAAGCTCGGCGTCATAGTGACGCGAGAGGTTTTCGTAATTGTTCTCCCCATGGCGGGAGACCACGGTAAGCGATCCGATGCCCAGCTCCTCCAGCACGGCGCAGGCCATGACGGAAGCACCGCCGCTGCCGAAAACAAGCGCCTTTTTCCCCGCGGGGTCAACGCCGAGACGGCGCAGCAGCAGCCGAAAGCCGAAAGCGTCGGTGTTGTCGCCGAAGAGGCTGCCGTCCTTGCGGCGGAGAAGCGTGTTTACGCTGCCGATCCGGCGGGCCGTATCGGAGAGCTCGTCGCACCAGGGCAGAACGGCCTTCTTGTAGGGGATCGTGACGTTCAAACCGTCCCAGACGCCGTTTCGGATAAAGTCCTCCAGCTCATCGGGAGACTTTTCGTACAGGCGGTATTCATAATCCGCCAGCTGCGCGTGAATATAGGGCGAATAGCTGTGGCCCAGCTTTTCACCGACGAGGCCGCATTTTTTCATTTCTTTTTCTCCATGCGCCTGACCTGACGCGCGCGGCTGAGCGCCATGAGTTTTTCAAACAGCTCCGCGGCGTCGTCGGCAAGGTCGATCTCGCACTGCGCGCGCACGGAGGAGAGCTTTTCCTTTTCACGGGAGGCGTCCGGCACGCCAAGGCCGTGCGCCGCCTTGTAATCCGCCACCTCGTCGCAGACGGCCATGCGCCTGGCAAAGAGAGCGACGATCTCGCGGTCAATGCCATCCAGCTCGTCGCGCAGGGTCTGAAGATCTCTCATAGCGTTTTCATCCTCCCTTCGCCCAGAAGGGCGTCGCACAGCACAAAGGCCGTCGCGGCCTCGACAACCGGAACGGCGCGGGGCACCACGCAGGGATCGTGCCTGCCGCGGATCGAAAGCTCCTCACGCTGCATGGTTTCAAGATTGACGCTCTTCTGCGCTTTGGCAATCGAGGGCGTCGGCTTGAAGGCGGCGCGCAGCGTAAGCGGCATGCCGGTGGTGATGCCGCCCAGCAGTCCGCCGCAATGGTTTGTCGCGGTCACGACGCGCCCCTCCTCCATGTCGAAGGGGTCGTTGCTCTCGCTGCCCTGCATCCGCGCGAGGGCAAAACCGCTGCCGAATTCCACGCCCTTGACGGCGGGAATGGCAAAAAGCGCGGCGGAAAGGCGGCTCTCCAGCCCGTCGAAGAGCGGCCCGCCCACACCGGCGGGCAGACCGAACACGGCGCATTCCACCACGCCGCCCACAGAGTCGCCCGCGGCTTTGGCGCTTTCAATGGCGGCCTTCATGTCTTCTCCGCGCGCCTGGCTGAGCGTGGGAAAGAGACCGTGCTGTGCGTGCGCTCTCAGCTCTCCCTCGTCGGCGATTCCGGCAATCTCCGCAATGCGGGCCGTCACGATAATGCCGCGGCGGGAGAGCATCTGCAGACAGATCCCGCCCGCTATACACAGCGGCGCGGTCATGCGCCCGGAAAAAGCGCCGCCGCCGGGGGGGATCGCGCCGTATTTTACCCAGGCGGTGTAATCCGCGTGACCGGGGCGGGGGACACTCGCTGTCGCAGCGTAGTCCGCGCTGCGCGTGTCACGGTTGTGAAGAATCGCCCGAATGGGCGTGCCGTCACTCTGCCCTCCCTCCAGGCCAGCGAGAAACTCCGGCTTATCCGCCTCGTGCCGGGGCGTGCTCCACGCGCTGCGCCCGGGGGCGCGGCGGGCGAGAAAGGCATCCAGAGCGTCAAAATCGATTTTCTCACCGGCGGGGACGCCTGTGAGCGTCATCCCAATCACAGGGGCGTGGGATTCGCCGAAGACCGTCAGCTGCAGCGCCTGTCCGATGGTGCTCATGCGTTACCTCCGAGAGAAAAATAGTCGTCCCAAAAGCGGGGATAGGATTTTTCCACACACTCCGCGCCGCGCACCGCCACGCTTCCGCGGCAGCCGCAGGCCGCCACGGCGGCGGCCATGGCGATACGGTGGTCGGAAAAGCTCTCCGTCTCGCCGCCTGGGAGGGAGCTCTGTCCGTCAATGACAAGACAGTCGCCCTCCGTGCGGATGCGCGCGCCGAGAGAGGAGAGCATGCTCGCGGTGCTCTCCAGCCGGTCTGATTCCTTCAGACGCAGGCGGGAGGCGTTTTCGATCCGGCTCTCGCCCTCCGCCAGCGCGGCCAGCGCGGCCAGCGGGGGAACAAGATCGGGGATCTGCGCGGCGTCGAGCGTGATGCCGCGCAGCAGGTTTCGCCGGACGCTGACCGCGCCGGGGACAATGGACAGCTCCGCACCGAAGCGGCGCAGGATCTCCGTCACCGCGCAGTCGCCCTGGGCGGAGTTTTCATCAAGCCCCGTGACCGTAACGCCCTCCGGAGAGAGCGCGCCCAGGGCGAGGAAAAAAGCGGCGTTGGACCAGTCGCCCTCTACCGCAACAGAGGCGGGGAGACGGGGCCGCTGCCCGCCGGGGATCGTATAGCGGAGAGCGTCCCGGGAAAAGCTGACCGAGGCCGAGCGCAGCACGCGCTCGGTCATAGCCACATACGGCGCGGATTGGAGCGCCGAGGTGACCGTCAGACGGCTGTCGCCTTCCAGAAGGGGCAGGGCCATCAAAAGGGCGGAAATATATTGTGACGATACGTCTCCGGGCAACCTCCACCCGCCGCCGACAAGGCGGCCGGAGCAGAGAAGGTCATCGCCGTCGGATTCGATTGTCATGCCATGGCGGCGAAGCTCCGCGTCAAAGGGCGCAAGCGGCCGCGCGGCCAGACGGCCGAGACGGCGGAAACGGACAGAGGCGCCCAGCACGCCCGCGACAGGCAGCAGAAAGCGCAGCGTCGAGCCGCTCTCACCGCAGGGGAGCAGCAGCTCACCGGCCGGGATCTCGCGGATCGGACGGACAAGGATGCGCTCGCCCGTGATTGAAAAAGAGGCGCCCAGGGCGGTGAGACAGTCCGCTGTGGCGGCAATATCCCGTGAGACGCCGTCACAGCGGATCTCGCAGTCTGTCTGTCCCAGCGCGGCGCAGATGAGAAGGCGGTGGGCCTGGGATTTGGAGGCGGGGATGCGTATGCTGCCGCTGCGCACGCCGCCCGGGATCGTGACGGTCATAGTGCCCCTCCGTCGCGCAGCCATTCTCCGGCCTCCGCGAGTGAGACCGGGACGATCTCGCAACGGCCGATCTCGCGGGGGACGATAAGGCTCAGCGTGTCGCCGCCGCGTTTTTTGTCTCTCCTCAGTGCCGCAAGAAGCTCTGCGGCGGGAAGGGAAGTCCTCGTCGGCAGAGCGTAGGCGCGCAGAAGGGAGAGAATCTCATCCCGGCACGCTTCGGCACACAGGCCCCGCGCCGCGGCGGCCCGCGCGATCATCGCCATGCCGATGGCCACCGCCTCACCGTGGCGGACGGTAAAGCCGCTGCAGCTCTCCACCGCATGGCCGAAGCTGTGGCCCAGGTTGAGCAGGCGGCGCGCGCCGCGGTCAAACTCGTCCGCCTCCACGGCGTCGCGCTTGAAGGCAACGCAGGCGGCGATAACGTCCTCGTACTGCCCGGACACGGGGGTACGGCGCAGCGAATCGAAAAAGCCGCGGTCAAAGAGCACGCCGTATTTGATCACCTCCGCGCAGCCGCAGCGGTATTCCTCTTCGCTCAGCGTAGAGAGCGTGTCGGTGTCGCACACAACGGCCAGCGGCTGGTAAAAGGCGCCGGCCTGGTTTTTCCCGCCGGGCAGGTCGACGGCGGTTTTGCCGCCGACGGAGGAATCCACCGCAGCCAGCAGCGTGGTGGGAAGCTGAACAAAGCCGACGCCGCGCTGATAGGTTGCCGCGGCAAAGCCGGCCAGATCGCCCGTGACGCCGCCGCCGAGGGCGACGACGAGATCGGAGCGGGTCAGCTCTTTTTCCACAAAAAAGTTCAGAAGCTCTCCGTAGGTCGCAAGGGTCTTGTGCTCTTCGCCGTGGGGGATGACCTTGACACAGACGGAAAAGCCCGCCGCCTCCAGCGAGGCCGCGGTTCGCTCTCCGTATAAGGGCCAGACCCGGTCGCCGCAGACGAGAGCGGCGCGGGAAGCCCCTGTCAGGGGCCGCAGCAGCTCGCCCGTACGGTCAAGCAGGCCGGGCGCGATAGAAACGGTATAGTTCCGCGAGGCGCGGACGGAGATCGTTTTCATAGATCGTGCACCGCTGCGCGCACGGCGCGCACCTTCTTTGCCAGCGCGTCGTATTCCTCCGGCCGGAGGGCCTGAGCGCCGTCGCAAAGGGCCTTCATGGGGTCGTTGTGCACTTCAATCATCAATCCGTCCGCGCCGCAGGCGGCAGCGGCAAGCGCCATCGGCGGCACCAGACGGTTGATGCCGGTGGCATGGCTGGGGTCGACGATCACGGGCAGATGGCTCAGCTCATGCAGCTCCGGCACGGCGGAGAGATCCAGCGTGTTGCGGGTATAGTCACTGAAGGTGCGGATGCCGCGCTCGCAGAGGATCACCCGCTCGTTTCCGGCAGCCATGATATACTCCGCGCTCATCAGCAGCTCCCTGAGCGTGTTGGCAAGGCCGCGCTTGAGCAGAATCGGCTTGTCGAGCTTGCCCAGCTCGCGCAGCAGATCATAGTTCTGCATGCTGCGGGCACCCACCTGCAGCACGTCCACATCCTCAAAAAGAGGGAGCTGGACGGTGCTCATGATCTCAGAGACAATGGGAAGCCCCGTCTCGGCCCGCGCGAGCTGCAGCAGCTCGATCCCGCGCTCGTGCAGACCGGAAAAATCGTAGGGCGAGGTGCGGGGCTTGAAGGCGCCGCCGCGCAGCAGATCGGCGCCGGAGGCCTTGACAGAGCGCGCTACAGCGAGGATCTGCTCCTCACTTTCCACCGAGCAGGGCCCGGCGATCATCGCAAAATGGCCGCCGCCGATCTTGACGCCTCCTACCTCCACGACCAGGTCGTCGGGATGAAATTTGCGGCTGCAGCACCGGAAGGGCTCGGTCACGCGCTTGACGGAGTCAACAATGTCAAGGCTGCCGATCAGATCCGCGTCCACGGCCGAGGCATCGCCGATCAGACCGAGAACGGTATGGAATTCCCCCTCGGAGACGTGGATCGTCAGACCCTGCTTGCGCAGCCAGTCGATCAGCTGCTCTTTCTTTTCCTGCTTTACACCGCTTTTGAGTACAACGATCATGTTCTCTTTGCACCTTTCGTGAAAAAAACTGCACGGGGCGCAGCCCATGCAGCATGAAACGCTCCTGTTTTCAACATAAATCACTATAATCGCAAACACACGGCCTGTCAAGGCGCGAAGGGAACAAAAAAACAAAGAACCGCACATCCCGTTGGAGAATGTGCGGCCCTTCGTTTTGGGAGAAAAGAGAGGATAAAAGGAGTAGAAAAGTAGCAGATTTGGTCGGGATCAGCTCTTCGCCTCGTCAAAGGTGATGGTGAGCGTGATATCCTCGCCGCCGCGGTAGACCTTGAGCTCGGTCGTGTCGCCGGCGGAAAAGCTGTGCAGCGCGCTCGTCAGGTCGGTGTAGCCGGTGATCTCGTGATCACCGATGGCGGTGACGATGTCTTTTTCACGCACGCCCGCCTTGTCGGCGCAGCTGCCGGATTCGACCGAGTAGACATAGGCGCCGAGCGGCATGCCCCAGTACTGGGCATACATGGAGTTATAGCGCTGGTCGATGGAGACGCCCATATAGGCCTTGCCGGAGACATAGCCCTGGCGAATGAGATCGCCCGCGATGCTGACGGCGTCATTGACCGGAATGGCAAAGCCGAGACCCTCCACGCCGGTGGAGGCGTACTTGGCGGTGACGATGCCGACGACCTCGCCCGCGGCGTTGTAGACCGGACCGCCGGAGTTGCCGGAGTTGACGGCGGCGTCGATCTGGAACATGTTGATCGCCACGCCGCTCTCATCCGAGGTAATGAGACGGTCCAGCGCGCTGACGTGGCCGGTGGACATGGAAAAGTCCAGCTCGCCCAGCGGGTTGCCGACGGCGTAGACCGTGTCGCCGACAGAGATGGAGCTGCTGTCGCCGAAGGTGACGGGGCTGAGCCCATCGGCGTCGATCTTCAGCACGGCAATGTCGTTGTATTTCTCATAGCCGACGATGGCGGCGGTGTAGCGCGTGCCGTCATGGAGGATGACGTTGACGTCCTTGGCATTCTGTGCGGCCAGCTCGATGACGTGATAGTTGGTGAGAATATAGCCGTCGGCCGATACGATAAAGCCCGTGCCGGAGACGGCGGAGGAGCTGTTCATGCCAAAGAAGTTGGTATAGGTGACTTCGGTGGTGATGCCGACGACCTGCCTGCAGGCCTGCTCATAGATCTGCGCGGCCGTAAGCGTGCCGCCTGCGGCGACAGACGCGGCGGGTGTGGCGCTTTCGGCTGCGGAGGCGCTTTTTGCCGCTTGGGTGAGAACGTTTTCCGCTCTGGCCTGCTCAAGCGCGTCCACGCGCTCGTCCAGCCGCCCGGCCATAAAGCCGCCGCCCACAAGGCCGCCGAGCATGGCGCAGACAAGACACAGGCAGATGATGCCGGCGACCCTGCCGCCCCTGCCGCTTTTTTCCCGCTTCACCGTTTTCTTCGGCTCCGGCGGGGTGTAATAACGGGGCGGGACGGTGCTTTCACCCGCGGGGGTGTAGTGCGCGTCAGCGTAAATATCTTCCTTTTCAAAGCCGCCGCCGTAGCGGTATTCCCCGGAATCTTCTTCCGTCTGATGGGAAATTTCGTTTTCGTTTTCCGGCTCGTACATTTTCAATGGCCTCTTTTTTATTGAGATGGGAAGTTGCTTCCCTCGTTGTTCGGCTTTAGCATAAACGGGAAATGTGACCTTGTGATGAACAAAAGGGCAAGATTTTTTAAACAAGAAATGAAAAAGCTGCGAAGTCTTTCGCAGCTTTTTCAAAAGTGTTCGGTATTCTCAGAGCGCCTCCAGCTTTTCCAGCGCGATGCGCAGACGGCGCAGCGTCTCCTCCCGGCCGAGGATGCGGCAGATCTCCACCGCGCCTCCCGGCGTGACGGCCTTGCCGGCCGCGGCGATGCGCACGGGCCACATGACCTTGGCGTTTTTCGCCTCCATCTGCCCGGCAAGCGCGACCATGGCGTTCAAGATCGACTCGTCGTCCCAGTTCTCCAGCGCTTCGAACACCGGGATCACGGCGCGCAGCACCTCGCGGGAGCTTGCCTCATCGGATTTTGACTTCTTGTGAACGAAAAGCTCGGTCGAGTATTCCGGCAGCTCGTCGAAAAAGTCGAGCTTCTCGGGGATCTCACTGAGGATCTCGGTGCGCTGCTGCAGCAGCGCGGCGATCGCGGCGGGATCGATGGATTCGTTCTTTACGGCCTTGCGGATCCAGGGCGCTGCCACCGCGGCAAAGTCCTCGGCGCTCATGGCACGGATATAGGCGCTGTTGAAATAGCGCAGCTTTTCGATGTCGAAGATCGCGGGAGACTTGGAAATGCCGGAGAGGTCAAAGCAGTCGACAAGCTCGTCCATCGTGAAGAACTCCTGCTCGCCCTTCGGGCTCCAGCCCAGGAGCGTGACATAGTTGATCACCGCGTCGGTCAAAAAGCCCTGGGCGATGAGATCCTCATAGCTCGGGTCGCCGTGGCGCTTGGACATCTTGTTGTGGGC
>CAMHER010000038.1 GCA_946184215.1 uncultured Clostridia bacterium
CGCCGGCATCCTCGTGCCGCTCAACGCCCTGATGGTGCCCTACTTCGTCATCATCAACAAGCTGGGGCTGATCAACACCTACGGCGGTATGATCCTGCTGTACTGCGCGATCGGCATCCCGATGTCCACGTTCCTGATCCGCGGACTGATGGACTCGATCCCGATGGAGCTGGAGGAGGCCGCCTACATCGACGGCTGCGGCTTCTTCGGCCGGTTCTTCCACATCATCCTGCCGCTGAGCCGCACGGGCATCGTAACCGCCGCGACCTTCCAGTTCCTGACCTGCTGGAACGAGTTCGTGTTTGCCAATCTTCTTGTTTCGTCCGAAAAGCTGCGGACGATCCAGGTCGGCATCCGCTACTTCACGAACCAGTTCTCGACGGACTATGTTTCGATGTACGCGGCGATCATGATTTCGATCATCCCGTCGATCATCGGCTATGTGCTCTTCCAGGAGCAGATCATCGCCGGTATGACCAGCGGCGCCGTCAAGGGATAAGCTTGACAGGCAATAAAAAAACAGGCTCTTTCAAAGAGCCTGTTTTTTTGTTGCTGTTTTTTACAGTTCCATGAAGTCGTTTCCGCCGCGGCGGCGCAGACGGAGATAGAGGATAAGACACCCGATACCCGTGATCGCCGCAAAGACCCAGAGATAGACGGCTGCGCCGAAGGGCGGCGTCAGCAGCAGATAGAGCGCGGCCAGCAAAACGGAATAGCCCCAGCCGCCCAGGAGCGCGACCGTGACGGGCATGCTCTGCTTGATCGGCGCGAGCTCATTGGTCCACGAGAGGTTTGCGTGCTTCAGATCAAGCGTCAGAGACAGCAGCGCGAAGAAGAGCGTAAAAAGCTGCGGCAGCGCGAGCAGCGCGAGCGACAGGGCAAGGGGCGCCTTTATGACAAAGACGGTGCAGAGTGAAGCAAAGAGCAGCGCGGGCAGCGTAAGCAGAAGCTGGACGCGCAGCTTGGCACGCAGGATCTGCCAGGGGTCTACGGGAAGCGACTGGGGGATCCAGATGTTCTTCCCCTCCAGTGAGACCGAAGGGGCGGCGCAGTCGTTCATCGAACAGGCCATGCACAGCGCCGTGCAGAGGAGCACCGCAACGGGGTCAATCCCACCGAAGACGGAGAAGAGTACCTCGGCCACGGCGGAGCCTTTGACGAGGAGCGCGACGCCGAGGATCGGAATCAGCAGCGTGCCGAGCGCACAGTTGAGCATGTAATTGGCGTTCGACGTGAGCTTGGCAAACTCCTTGGCGAGCAGGGCCGAGGGGACGCTGCGCTGCTCTGCCCGGCGGGCGGTGTATTTGATCTTTTCGCCCGAACCCGTCGCGGTGGCAAGCGTGAGGAAGCTGCGGCCGAGAAGGCGCCACATCAAAAGGAAGCACAGCGCGACAAAAGCCGTGCTTGCGGCCATGCCAAGCCAGTTTCCCTCAGCCGCGCTGCCGAAGAGATAGAGCCCATAGGCTTTTTCCCGGATCGCCGGGCCGTAGACAGCGATGTTGGCGATGAGATCCTGTATGAGATTCATCGCCTTGAAGTAGGCAAAGTAGTAAACGCCGATGCCCAGGAGAGCGACAAAGACCGTGACGATGCTCTTGTTCTTAAGCCGGGTGCTGAGCTTTGCCACGACCCAGCCGAGCAGGCACGAGAGCGTCAGCACGAACACAGACAGCAGGATCAAAAACACGACACAGCCGATCAGCGCCGGGACCGAGAAGGGGACCGTAATGAGATAGACGATGATGGCCGGGACGATGACGACCGCGGCGTACATCAGCCCCATCAGATACACGCCCATCAGCCGGGCAAGCATGATCGCGCTGACGGGGATCGGCAGAGAGAGCAGCAGATCGTTGTCTTTGGCGAGGTAGAGCCCCGTGTAAGTGGAAAAGACGCTGCCGAAGATGCCGAGCAGGATCGCGATCACGCCCATGATGGCAAAGTAGAGCCAGCCGGCCCCGGCCTCATACAGCGGCGCGCAGAGGGAGGAGGCCGTGGCGGCGAAGGTGCCGCCGAGCAGGACCGCCATGATCAGAACGAAGAAAATGAAATACCCGACGGTGCCCGCCTTTGAGCGGGCTTTATTTTTCTTCGTGTCGTAGAAGTAGTTGCGGAAGATCTCCGCAAACTGCTTTTTCAGAAGCGTTTTGACCATCATTCCGCCTCCAGCTCCAAAAAGACCTCTTCAAGCGATTCGTCTCCCTTGACCTCTTCCATCGTGCCGGAGCGGATCAGTCTGCCCTGCTTGATGATCGCAACCTTGTCGCAGAGCTTTTCTGCAACCTCCAGCACGTGGGTCGAGAAGAAGATCGCGCCGCCTTTGTCGCAGTGCTCGCGCATCATGCCCTTGAGCAGGAACGAGGCCTTGGGATCGAGCCCGACAAAGGGCTCATCCATCAGGATCAGCTTCGGCTCGTGCAGCCAGGCGGAGATGATCGCGAGCTTCTGCTTCATGCCGTGAGAATAGGCCGAGATGGGCTGGGCCAGGTCGGCGGTGAGCTCAAAGCGCGCGGCATAGTCCGCGATGCGCGCGCTTCGCACATCAGAGGGAACGCCGAAGATGTCCGCGATGAAGTTTAAGTACTTGATGCCGGACATAAACTCGTAGAGATCGGGATTGTCCGGGATATAGGCGATCTGGCGCTTGCAGGCGAGGGGATCGGAGCGGAGCGGGATGCCGGCGATCGTGATCTCGCCGGAATCGAAGCTCTGGATGCCCACGACGGAGCGCAGCGTCGTGGTCTTGCCAGCGCCGTTGTGGCCGATAAAGCCGTAGATCTCGCCCGGGGCGATGTGCAGACTTAAGTCGTCAACGGCGACCTTGTCGCCGAAGGTCTTGGTCAGATGTTCGATACGAAGCATGGCGGGGTCCTCCTGTATGGTCAGTATTTTTTCTTTAACACGAGATATGAGAGCCAGTAGAGAAGTACAAGCAGGCTTACGCCGGTACCGCAGAGGGTGCTGAGCTCCTGTCTGCCGAGGATCTGAAAAACGATCGTCATCACACCGCCGATGAGCACAAAGCCGGTGCTGGCCCAGACCCAGGCGCGCGAACGAATAAACTGGTTGCGCTCGTCCGCGGCCTCGGTATCTGTCCGCTCACGGTATTCCGCATCCATGCGGTAGCGCAGGCCGAGGAAAAGCTGTACCGCGCCGACAGCGATGAGCGCGCCGCCCATGCCGAGCCAGATACTGTCTCCGTCCATGAGTCTGACCGTGATGAGCAGCACCGCGCCGATCACGATCTCTGCGGCGGAGTGTATCATTCGTCTTCTGTTGTTCATCTTTCATCCTCGCTTTCCTCAAAGAGAAAAACCTCTTCGATCGTCATGGAGAAATACCGCGCGATCTTGTAGGCCAGAAAGATCGAGGGATTGTATCGCCCGGTTTCCAGCGAGCTGATCGTCTGGCGCGAGACGCCCATGGCTTTCGCAAATTCCTCCTGCCGGATGCCGCGCATCCGGCGGATCTCTTCGATCCGGTTCTTCATCACATCACACACTTTCTGTAAAGTTCACTTTACATCTGCAGGATAGCATACAGTACAGTATATGTCAAGCAAACTTTACATAATCGTGAAAAAATTATCGAGAAAAGCGGGACAAGAGCGGGCCGCGCCGCGATGGGACGACCCGCAAAGAGACTATTTGCGGAAGGTCTCGACGAGCACGACGACGATCGGAACGCCGATGAGGACAAAATAGATCGGCGTCGCGGCTGGGTGGAGCGGAGAGAGGCGCACGGAGCAGAGGAGCGTGTAGGCCATGAACGCCTCGGACGAGAGGAGCATCAGGCTCATCATCGTGCGCGTCGCGCGGATCAGGCGCGGCAGCTTATAGGCCGGGACGCCCTGGGTGTTGTTCCAGACCTGGGGGAAAAACTGGATCGGCCCGAGGATGACGAGGAGAATAAAACCGATGACCATCGGCGCCGAGACCGCGCCGACTTTGCCCGACCAGCCGTCGATCTCGCCGGCGAAATTGTAGTGACTCGGCAGCAGGTCGGGCAGCTGTGGAAGCTTGACGCAGCCGTAGATCAGTGTGAAGAGAAAGCACAGCACGCTCACTCCGAGCAGAATATAGTCGATCAGGCGCGGCTTGGTCTTCATGCGGCTTCCTCCTCGCGCGGCGGCAGGGGAGCGAGCTTTGCCGTCAGCAGGACCACGAGAAGTACAAAGACCGTGCAGAAGGCCTCGGCCGGGATAAGGCCGATGCTGCGGTTGATCAGAACCAGGATCGCGTCGAGGGCGAAGTGCAGCACATAGCACAGCACGACCAGACCGGCCTTTTTCTCCCGCAGGCCGCGGAAGAGGATCAGCGACAGGCAGATATGGAGCACGAGCGCGAGGATGCGCTCGTAGCCGGCGAGAAAGAACAGGGAAGACGGCCCGGTGAGCGTGCGCAGCTGCTCGAGCGCGGAATCATACTGAACCCCGGAGAGGGGGGCGAGCAGCGACTCGACCTGTCCGGCGTTGATCATCGCGGCGAGGGAGAGGTTGCTGATCTGCGAGATCACGCCCACAAAGATCGCCTCGATCCCGCCGTGGCCCGCGCCGTACATATAGGCGTTCGGCACGTCGTTTTGGCGGCGCAGAAAGGTTTTGGCGGCAAAGATGCGGCCGGTCTCTTCAAAGATCGCCGCGGCGGCTCCACCATAGAGCGCATAGAGCAACATGTTGCCAAAAATCTTCTGCCCGACGGGCGTTGTAAGCAGGAGATTGTGCAGCAGGCTTTCCAGCACGAGGGCGAAGAGGATAAACACGCCCACGCCGACGAAAAAGCTGCTGACCGGGGCGCGAAAGCGCTTGCGGCCGTAGACGAAGGCCGCAATCACGGCGGCAAGGGAGAGCAGCATGCTCACGCCCATGCCGGCCATGGAGAGCGCCGATACCTGTGTGATTGCGTCCATAAGGGAGCCTCCTTCACGAAATGTCAAGCTCGGGCGGGACGTCGATCTCGTCCGAAACGTATTTGCCGTTCTTTTTCCGCTGACGCACGCACTCGGTCAGCAGATATTCGATCTGCCCGTTGATCGAGCGAAAATCGTCCTCCGCCCAGGCGGCGATCGCGTCATAGAGCTTGGGCGACAGGCGCAGCGGCACCTGCTTTTTTGCGTTGTCGGCCATCTCAGTACAGGCTGCCGGAGTTTACGACGGGCTGGGCGTCCTTGTTGCCGCAGAGCACGACAAGCAGATTCGAGACCATCGCCGCCTTGCGCTCCTCGTCGAGCTGGACGGTGTTCTTCTCGCTCAGGCGCTCGAGCGCCATCTCCACCATGCCCACCGCGCCGTCGACGATCATCTTGCGCGCGTCGATGATGGCGCTGGCCTGCTGGCGCTGCAGCATGACCGCCGCGATCTCCGGCGCGTAGGCAAGGTAGGTAATGCGGGCCTCGAGGATCTCCAGCCCCGCGCTCTCGACCTTCGACTGGATCTCGTCGCGGATGCGCTGCGCCACGGTCTCGGACGAGCCGCGCAGGCTGCCCTCGTCGGCGATGCCGTCGCCGGTGGTGTCCACGCCGGGGGCAACGTCGTAGGGATAGATGCGGACGATGTTGCGCAGCGCCGTGTCGCACTGGAGCGAGAGGTATTCCTTGTAGTTGTCCACGTTGAACACAGCCTTGGCCGTGTCCACGACGCGCCACATAACGGCGATGCCGATCTCAATGGGGTTACCGAGACAGTCGTTTATCTTCTGGCGCGAGTTTGAGAGCGTCATGATCTTCAGCGAGATCTTTTTGCCGTTCTCCGCCGCCTGGACGGCGGCCGCATTGGCAGTGTTGGCGTTTGTCAGCACGCCAAGAAGATTGTTCTGGCTGTTGTCCACATCGCCGCTCTGGCTGAGCTTGGTGGCTGCGGCGGGGTTGACGCCGGTGCAGAAGGGGTTGACGAAGTAGAAGCCCTCGCCCTTGAGCGTGCCGATGTATTTGCCGAAGAGCGTCAGCACGAGCGCCTCCTGCGGCTTTAAGACCTTCAGCCCGCAGAAGGGGATCCAGCCCACCAGCACCCAAATGATGCCGGGGATGAACAGCGCCAGACCGATCGTGCGGCCCTTGTCCAAATTGATCCCGCCGAAGACGATGCAGAGGATCGCCCCCACATAAAGCAGGATGCACAGCAGCATGATGGCCATGCCGTTTTTCCTGGTATTGAGAATTTTTTCTTCCATTGGAAAAATCTCCTTTCCTGTGATATCAAAATGATATCACAATGCTGTCATGCTGTCAAGAAAAAAACAGTGCGTGCGCAATCGTTTTGACGGGCCCGAAAAAGCGACAAAAAAATATCAATTCTTGGAAACGGGGCATAGTTGTATTATAATACAAAGTTGTGAAAACCGATCCGGCGCTTTTCACGCAGGGGAAAGGGTATCGATATATGAACGAAAACAAGCTGATGACACGTGCGGCGCGCACGATCGTCGATCAACGGAGATGGATCCTGATTATTTTTGCCGTACTGTGCGCGCTGAGCGTATATACCGGCACGCTCGTCGTCACAAACGACAGCCTGGAGCATTTCCTTCCGGCCGACACCGAAACCAGGCAGGGACTGGATATCATGGACGAGGAGTTCGTCACCTATGATACGGCGCAGATCGTTGTACGCAACATCTCCTTCGAGCAGGCGCTTTCGATTGCCGAGGAGATCGAGAGCGTGGAGAACGTGAAGAAGGTCGAATTCGACGACAGCGAGGAGCATTATGAAGGACTCTCCGGGCTCTTTGAAGTGACCTTTACGGGGGCGAACGACGATCCCACGAGCAAGACTGCGCTCGATGAAATCGAGCAGCGGCTGGAGGTGTACGATCTCTACGTCAACACAAAGGTCGGCAACCCGCTGAAGACGATCATCGACAGCGAAATGCTCCTTGTGGACATCATCGCCTTTGTCATCATTATTCTGGTGCTGCTTCTCACCTCCCGCACCTACGGCGAGATTCCGGTGCTGCTGCTGACCTTCGGCGCAGCGGCGCTGCTGAACATGGGGACAAACTTCCTCATGGGGGAAATCTCCTTCGTCACGGACTCCATCGCGCTGGTGCTGCAGCTGGCGCTGGCAATCGACTATGCGATCATCCTCTGCCACCGCTTTACCGAGGAGCAGGCCGATAAGCAAGCGCGCGAGGCAGCTATTGCCGCGCTGAGCAAGGCCATCCCCGAAATCGCCGGCAGCAGCCTTACCACCATTTCCGGGCTGCTTGCCCTCACCTTTATGCAGTATAAGCTGGGCGCGGACATGGGCTTCGTGCTCATCAAGGCGGTTCTCATCAGCCTGCTTTCGGTGTTCTGCCTGATGCCGGGACTGCTGGTGATGTTCTCCGGACTGATCAACCGCACGGCACACCGCAAATTTCTGCCGGACGTGCCGTTCCTGGGCGCGTTTGCCTATAAAACGCGCAAGGTTGTCCCGTTTTTGTTTGCCGCGGTGCTTGCGGGCGCGTTCTTCTGCTCGAAGCGGGCCAACTATGTCTATGATCAATACAGCGTGGAGTCGATTCGCAAGAATGAGATCCAGCTGGCCAGGGAGAAAATCAAGTCCACCTTTGGGACGCCCAATGTCTTTGCCATGATCATTCCCGCCGGGGACAACGAAAGCGAGAAGGAGATCGTCGCGGAGATCAAGGACCTGCGCCATACCCTGTCGGTTACCGGCCTGTCCGATATCGACGCCATCGACGACTATAAGCTGCTTGACGAGGTAACGCCGCGGCAGTTTGCCGAGCTGCTGGATCTCGACATCGAGATCGCCGAGCTGGTCTACGGCAGCTATGCGCTGGAGCATAACGAATACGGCAAGGCTGTGACGGGCATGGACAGCTATCGTATCGCCCTGCTGGACATTTTTGATTATCTGCTGGAGAGCAAGGATAACGTGACGCTGAACCTGGACCAGGAGACCCAGGACAGGATCGACGATATGAAGGAGGAGCTCGACGACGGCAAGCTGCAGCTCCTCAGCGACGACTGGAGCCGTATCGTCATCGAATCCGACGTTCCCCCGGAGGGAAACGAAAGCTATGAATACCTCAGTGCGCTGCACGGGATCGCAGCACGCTATTATGACGAGAGCTACATCGTCGGCGACACCACCAGCTGCAGCGATCTGAAAAGCTCGTTTGAAAACGACAATACGGTCATCACGATCCTGGAGATCGTGTTCGTCACGCTGATTTTGATCTTCACCTTCCATTCGGCGGGGCTTCCGCTGCTGCTGATCATCGTGATCCAGGGCAGTATCCTGATCAACTTTTCCTCCCCCTATCTGCTGCATAAGAATCTGTTTTTCCTTACTTATCTGATCATCAGCGCCATCCAGATGGGCGCCAATATCGACTATGCCATCGTGATCTCCGACCGGTATCTGGAATCGCGCCGGCGCATGGAGCCGAAAGAGGCTATTACCGACGCGCTGAACAAGGCCTTCCCGACCATCGTGACATCCGGCACCATGATGGCCGCGGCAGGCGTCGTCATTGCCCTGCTCGCCTCCAACGAGACGATCTCCGCCATCGGCGTTTATCTGGGCAAGGGAACGCTGATCTCCATGCTGCTCGTCACCTGCATCCTGCCGCAGATCCTGCTGCTGGGCGACAGACTGATCAGCAAGACCAGCTTCTCGGCTCACCGCGGCACGATCTTCAGCCATGCGGGCGTGGTCCATCTCGACGGGCACATCCGCGGCTATGTCAACGGCTATATCGACGCCGAGATCCACGGAAAAGTCAACGGAGAGATCAACGCACACATGGAGATCGACAATCTGAAGGACGGGCAGACTCCCGCCGAGCCCGCGCCGCAGGAAAAGGAGGCACAGGGCCATGAAGAATAAACGCCACTCTCTCCATGCGCTGCTGGCGCTTCTCTGCGCGCTTACGGTGCTTCTCACATGCCTTGCGCCGGCGATCTTCGCAGAAGCTGCGGCGGAGGAGACCGTATCCGGGGAGGAGAGCGGGCCCGAAGCGGATGCGCCCTCGACGGAAGGCCAGCTCATCCTGGGCAATGCGGACGGTTCCGCGGGAGAGAACGAGGGCAAGACGATCCACCTGACGAGCCGGGAAGAGTTTGAGGCCTTCTCCCGCAATTGCCGCAGCAGCGCCTGGTCCATCGGGCTGAGCGTCATGCTGGACGCGGACCTGGACTTCAGCGGCCGGGCGGTCATGCCTGTGCCCTCCTTTTCCGGCAGTTTTTACGGAAACGGACATACGATCCGCAATTTCCACTGCGCCTCCAACGGTTCACACCAGGGCCTGTTTCGTTATCTTGAACAGGATGGACGGATCCTGGATCTGAACGTGATCGGCGTCGTTATGCCGGACGGGAGCCGCAGCAGTGTCGGCGGCATTGTCGGCACCAACCGGGGCAGCGTTTCCGGCTGCAGCTTCTCCGGAACGGTGGAGGGTTTGATCTCCGTCGGCGGCATCGCAGGTGAAAACCTGGGCGTCATCAGTGACTGCGCTTCCGATGGCAGCGTAAACGGAAAGCATTTTGCCGGCGGTATCGCCGGATACAGCGACGGGACGATCCGCCGCTGCACCAATCACGCTGAGGTCAATATCGAGATCCGTGACGAGTCCCTCGACATTGAGACCCTGGATATCCGGGACATCGTCGGCATCAACCTTGTCACAACGGAGGATTCAGACACCGTCTCCGACGTGGGCGGCATCGTCGGGATCAGCCTCGGGTCGATCGATGGCTGTGTCAACGAGGGACTCATAGGCTATCAGCACTACGGCTACAACGTGGGCGGCATAGCAGGACGCCAGTCCGGCCAGATCGAGGACTGCGTCAACAACGGCGCCGTACTCGGCCGCAAGGATGTGGGCGGCATCGTCGGGCAGATGGAGCCCTATCTGATTCTGGACGATTCCTCCTCCCTGGCCGATGAGATCGCCGCCCTGCAGGCGGCAATGGACACAGCCATGGGGAATATGAGCGCGAATTCCGAAGCGCTCGGCTCTTCAGCCCAGCAAATCTCCACCAGCGGGTCAAATCTTACCAATCACTATGTGGGAGAAGCGATCGACGATCAGTCCGGCATTGAGGAGGAACGGGAAAAGCAGGAGCACCGGGCGGACTTCCGCGATGCGGCGACCGGGGCGGGCAGCGCCATCGGGAATGCTTACGGTTCCCTGGGCGATGACACGATCAGCGACATAACAAACGGCGATCTGACCGACGCGGACAAGGAAAAGCTGATCCAGACCGGAGGCGGACTTGCCGCCGACGGGGGAGAAGGGCTGGCAGAGCGCCTGCAGCTGCGCGACGCGCAGCGTGAGGCAGAGCTTCAGGCGATGGAAGAGGAAAATGCGCGGATGCGCGCGGAGTATGCCTCGCTCTCCTCGGGGCTGAATACGATGGGCCGGACGCTCCACGGTACGCTCTCCGGCCTGGCTGGCGATATGAAGAGCGTCAATGCCCATTACAGCAATATTCTGACCATGTTTACCAATGCGCTCTCCGGCAATCTGCAGCTGCGCGTGATGGAGGACATCTCCGATCTGGATACCGATGAGGACATGAACGGGAAGGTCCTCTCGTGTACCAATAACGGTGACATCAACGGAGATACCGACGTCGGCGGGATCACTGGCGCAATGGGAGTCGAAGCCGAATTTGACCTGGAGGGTATCCTCTCGGCCAATATCACCGACTCCGTGCAGATCTCAACGGACTCCTACTTTGCGCGCTGCATCGTGCGCAAGTGCGTCAACAACGGTTCTGTCACGGCAAAGAAGGACTACAACGGCGGGATCTGCGGGCTGGCGGAGCTGGGCGTGATCTCGGGCAGTGAAAACTACGGAGACATCTCCGCAGGCGGCAACTATTGCGGCGGAATCGCGGGACAGTCCAAATCCATCGTCACCGGCAGCTATGCCATGTGCGGCGTGGAAGGCGGCGAGTACGTCGGGGGAATCACGGGACAGGGCAAGCGGGTCGTCGGCTGCAGCTCGATCGTTGAGATCGACGAGACCATCGCCTGCAGCGGCGCGATCTGCGGCTGGGCAGACGCAGAGGATGAGGATCTGTTCATCTCCCACAACACCTTCGTCAGCGACACCCTGGGCGGGGTGGACGGCATCAGCTATGACCAGGCGGCCCAGCCGATCAGCTATCAGAAACTCTATGAAATGGATGACCTGCCTGAGCGCTTCCGCTCGCTGAAGGTCAGCTTCCGCGCGGACGGCCTCGTGATCCGTGAGCTGTCCGTGCCCTTTGGCGGCAGCGTCGATGCCGCAGATATTCCTCCCGTTCCGGAGATCAGCGGCTACAGCGGCTTCTGGCCGGAAACGGATCTGAGCAATCTGACGTCCTCCGTGGTGATCGATGCGGTCTATCTCAACCGCCTGACCGGTCTGGCAGCGGATTACAGCCGTGCGGACGCAGCTCTGCCCGTCGTGATCATTGAGGGCCTCTTCGAGCCGGGCTCTGAGGTGCGCGTCAGCGACTGGAACGATGTCGTGCCGGCGGAGCATTATCTTCTGCGTGAAGCGCTGCAGGTTGAGATCGACAGCCGCGTGGCGGATCTGGAGTCGTTTTCGATCCACTATCTGCTGCCGGAGACCTCTTTCCCGAATGGGAGAGCAATCCTGTGCGTCCGCGGCGAGAACGGCCTGGAGATCTGTCCCTATGAGATCGACGGCAGCTACATGATCTTTAAGGCCTCCGGCTCCGAGATCCGGTTCTGCGTGCTGGCAAAGAGCGTCGATACAAGCTATCTCGTGCTTGGCGCGGCCGTGCTCGCGCTTCTGCTTGTGACGGCTGCCGCTGCCGTTCTCGGCCGCAGACGCCGCAGGAGAAAGGCTGCGGCTGCGGCAGAGAGCCCGGCTCAGCAGACAGAAGACCTCTCCCGGGAAGAAAGCGCAGCCGGAAAGGCGGCAGAGGAGAGAGAGGAAAAAGAGACTGTCGGAACGACATCCTGATACGAATACAGAAATACAAAAAAACACCCGCCCGATCTCTTTTGAGATCGGGCGGGTGTTTTGGCTGTTCAATCAGTATTCGAGCGCATGCGTGCGCAGATATCCGAGCACGGCCTGGATGCCGGCGGTGTTGAGCGTTTTGTTGTTCGCTCCGGCATACTTGGGATTCAGGTCAAGACCGCTGCGAACGGCCTGGGCCACGTCGACAAAGTAGACGCCGGTGTCACGGCAGATCTCACGTACCCATTCCGTTCCTTCGTTGGCAATATCGCTGGTCAGACCGTCGAGAGAGGCATAGCCCTCCGCCACCGGGGCGATCGAGCAGCATATGATCCTCGTCTCGGGACTGGCAGTTTGAATCGACTGAATCAGCGCCTTATAGGCGGCGATATAATCCTCTTTCTTCGCATTGCCCAGACCGTCGCTTCCGATGCAGAGAAACAGCTTTGCGGGCTTGCTGATCATGCAGGCGTCGGCAGGGGAAATCTTGGAGCCGTCGCTGTAGAGAATGTTCCAGGTGGCCGCACTGCCGATGGGCAGGCTGCCGGACTCGCTGCTCCAGACGTCGCCGCCCGTGAGAGACTGATCACGCATGGCGATCATGATGCTGTCGGTGAGGAAAACGGCGGAGCGGATATAATCCTCACCCGCGTCCTTGGTCTCGCGCAGCTCATGAAGCTCGCCATCCGGCTCGACAAAGGTCAGAGAAGAAACGTCGCCCGTGCTCTTCTCCGGCCTGGACGCGTTGAGATTCGGCGTGCGCGCGTCAGCCTCGCCATGATAGGGCGTCACGACGGAGAAGGCAAAGCCTACAAACAGCAGCACAAGACACAGTACAATTCCGATCGCCCACAGAATGTTTTTTAAACCGGCCAGTCTGTCAAACATCGTCTGTCCCTCTCTTCCCGGAATTCGATTTGCTTTTGTTTTGCAAAAACAGCGGGGCTGTGTGCCCCGCTGTTTTCAGCTTTCAAAGTACGATATTACTCGGCCTCGGCCAGAGCCTTGGCTTCCTCAATGACCTTCTGCTGGACGTTGCCGGGGGCTTCCTCATAGCGGACAAACTTGCAGGTGAAGGAGCCGGCGCCCTGCGTCATGGAGCGGAGGTCGATGGTGTAGGTGCTCATTTCTGCCATCGGGACCTCAGCCTCGATGGTGGTCATGCCGTCCTCGGCGGGCATGGAGCCCATCATGGTGCCGCGGCGCTTGGAGTTGATGTCGCCGATGATCGCTCCCTGATACTCGTCGGGGATCGTGACGAACAGCTGGCCGATCGGCTCGAGGATCGTGGGCTTGGCCTTGGGGATGCCGTCCTGGTAGGCCAGACGGGCCGCGGTCTGGAACGCCATATCGTTGGAGTCGACGGGGTGGTAGGAACCGTCGTACAGCGTGGCCTTCAGGCCGACGAGCGGGTAGCCGGCGAGAACGCCCTTCTGTACGGCGT
>CAMHER010000039.1 GCA_946184215.1 uncultured Clostridia bacterium
ATTGCCAGCAGATTTACAGTCTGTCCCCTTTGGCCACTCGGGAATTCCCCCATATGTAATTGCCGTACGGTAAAGCGGATGTTTTCGGTGGAGCTGGTGGACGGATTCGAACCCCCGACCTGCTGATTACAAATCAGCTGCTCTACCGGCTGAGCTACACCAGCGTTTCCGTTCAGCCCGCTTATAATAGCAAATACCGCCCCATTTGTCAATAAATTTTTTGCAAAAAATTGAGAACGGCTTTTGCGGCGGAAACTGTGATTTGCAATCACAATCCGGGTATGCTATGATAGGCGGGAACCAAAGAAACAGACAGGTGGTCAAATGAGAAGAAAGAAAACAAGTCTTGTGGGTGTTGTCGTGATCCTGCTTCTGGCACTGGCGCTTGTCATCGCGCTGGGCAGAAAGGTTTTGCAGCCAAAAGAGGAGATCGACCCGCACGAGGGACAGGTGCTGATCAACGACGGATATAACGATGTTTGGATCACACCGCTGGAAGACGTTGAGGTCAACGAACTGAAAAAGGAAGACTTCGACAGGACGGACGATAAGATCGTCTACACGGGCGAGGATTACGATACAATGCTTGGCGTGGACGTTTCCGAGCATCAGCGCTATATAGATTGGGAAAAGGTCGCGCAGAGCGGGGTCAAATTTGCCTATATCCGTTCGGGTTACCGCGGCTATACAAAGGGCAGTCTCAACGACGACGCCTGGTATCGGACCAACCTGGACGGCGCACGCGCTGCGGGCCTTGAGGTCGGTGTGTATTTCTTCTCCCAGGCGGTGAACGTGGCGGAGGCGATCGACGAGGCAAAATATGTCCTGGAGCAATTGGAGCATTACGAAGTCACACTTCCGGTCATGTACGACTGGGAGAAGCTGGAGGGCGTGGAAGATGCCCGAACCAATGATCTTGATCCGAGCATTATCGGCGACTGCGGCGTAGCCTTCTGCGAAACGATCCGCGCCGCGGGCTATGAGGCGGGGATCTATTTCAACCGCCAGCTTGGCTATTACAGCCTGGATCTGTCCCGCCTCAAGGACGTGAAATTCTGGCTGGCTGTGCCGGGCGATTACCCCGATTTTTATTATGCGGGCAACATCTGGCAGTATACCCATGAGGGCGAGGTGCCGGGCATCGATGGGCTGGTGGATCTGAACCTGATGTTCATCAAGCGCCCGGAGCCCACGCCGGAGCCCGATGCTTCGCCGGCACCGTAAGAGAGGATTATTCGACTCCCACAAGTAAAAAAACAGCCCCATCCTGCGGATGAAGCTGCTATTTTTGGAGCGGATGATGGGAGTCGACCTCCGCCGCGGCGGAGGCCGGCTCGGGTTGCAACATGCCACTGGCATGTTGCCAAGAGCCCTCGCGTTCGACTCCCACAGATCAAAAGAAGAGGGACCACCCTCACGGGCAATCCCTCTTCTTTTGGAGCGGATGATGGGAGTCGACCTCCGCAGCGGCGGAGGCCGGGTCGCGGCTCTGGAGCGCCCCCGGCGCTCCATTCACTCCCGCTCCCGTTCGACTCCCTCAAGTAAAAAAACAGCCCCATCCCTCGGATGAAGCTGTTATTTTTGGAGCGGATGATGGGAGTCGAACCCACCTTACCGGCTTGGGAAGCCGAAGTTCTACCGATGAACTACATCCGCGTGTAGGAGAAGTATATCACTTCGAAAGTGAAAATTCAACAGTAAAATGACGGGACGGAAGAAAAAATGAAACTGATCATTGCGTCAAACAATGCACATAAGCTGGAAGAGATCAGGGCGATCCTGGGCGGAGAATTTGAAGAGATCCTGTCGCTGCGCGAGAGCGGGATCGAACATGAGACGATAGAGGACGGCTCGACCTTTGCCGCAAACGCCGAGAAAAAGGCCAGGGAGATCATGGAACTCTCCGGCTGCTGCGCGCTGGCGGACGACAGCGGGCTTTGCGTCGACGTGCTGGGCGGCGCACCGGGGATCTACTCCGCCCGCTATGCCGGCGAGCATGGCAACGACGCGGCCAATCGCCGGAAGCTGCTGTGCGAGCTGAACGGCAAGGACAATCGCAGCGCCCACTTCACCTGCTCCATGGCCCTTGTTCGGCCGGACGGAAGCGTGGTCACGGCCGAGGGCTATGTCTACGGCGAGATCGCCCGGGAAGAAGCGGGGGAGCATGGCTTCGGCTATGATTCGCTGTTTTATCTGCCGGACCGGGGCTGCACCATGGCGCAGCTGGAGCCGGAGGAGAAAAACGCCATCAGCCACCGGAGCAACGCCCTGCATGCGCTGCTGAAAAAACTGTAAAGAAGAGGCTGTCTCAAATCGTTTATCGTTTTGCCTTCCTGAAGCGCGAAGCGAAAAAGGAGAGGCCTTCAGAAGCTTTCGGAAAACGATCCTTCGCCGCGCTCAGAAAAAAGCACACAGGCTGCACGCCTGTGTGCTTTTGCTTGTCATATGCCGTTTTATGCAATTAACTGAGCGATGTAGAGGCAGAGATAAGCCGTCGGGATCGAGAAGAGAAGACTGTCGGAGCGGTCGAACATGCCGCCGTGGCCGGGGATGAGATTGGAAAAATCCTTTACGCCGATCATACGTTTGATCAGCGACTCGGCAAGATCTCCGATCTGTCCCATTGAGGAGGCGACTGCGCAGGTGACGAGGCAGACGGGAAGGGGAAGGGAAAGCACAGTGGAACGCATGATGAAGTACAGCACGATCCCGCTCGGGATGGAGGAGAGAAGACCGCAGAGACAGCCTTCGACCGTCTTGTGAGGCGAGACGAGAGGCGCGACCTTGTGTCTGCCGAAACGGCTTCCGCCGATCAGAGCGGCGCTGTCGCACACAACGGTGGAGATGGTAGCCAGCAAAAGCGTCTGGGCCCAGACATCCGTGACGGAAATAACCATGATCAGGTTGAACAGAAAGCAGGGGTAGGCAACGCCGGCCAGCGTGTAGAGCGCGCCGCTTCCGGAGACCTTCTTATGCAGGATCCCGGAGAAGAGCGCAAGATAGACCGCTGCGCAGAAGCAGGAGATCAGCGCGACCGGACCGGCATGGAAAAAGGCGAGGATCGCCTGGGCGCAGACATAGACGTACATGACCCAGGCACAGCAGTAGACCTCGATCTTCTCAAGCGCACGGCTGTATTCATAGGCGCAGAGAAGTCCCGCCACGGCGAAATAGATGATCCTGGTAACAGGGGAAATCAGCAGGCAGCTCAGCGTGATCGCAATCAGAACAAGAGCGGAGATAATACGTGTTTTCAATTCCCAATCCCTCATTTACGCTTTGTATCAGGGTAAGCCGTTTTCAAACAAAGCATAATTTATCTTATTACATTGTAGCACAGCTCGGCGCTGATGTTCAACTGACAGTTTCGGCCCTTTGTCTACCTTTGGAAAACGGAAAACAAGGCTATAAAACTGCATTTTTTTAAACTTTTATATTGTACCGTGTGAAAAGCTGTGCTAATATACCAGTATAGACAAAAATACAATATGGGGGTGCGTTATGCTTACTGATAACAAGATATGGATGGCTCAGTCCGAGGACAAAAACCTGTATCTTCTTCCCAAAATGGCGAATCGTCACGGTATCATCGCAGGTGCCACCGGAACCGGCAAGACGGTCACGATGAAGGTGATGGCGGAGTCCTTCTCCGATTTGGGCGTTCCGGTATTCCTTTGCGATGTCAAGGGCGACCTCTCCGGTATGTGTGTGCCCGGTACAGCGACCGAAAGCCTTCAGGAGCGTATTCGCGGCTTCGGCATGGAGGACTTTGCCTTCAAATCGTATCCCACGCGCTTCTGGGACATCTTCGGCGAGCAGGGCCACCCCGTCAGAGTGACGGTTTCCGAAATGGGCCCGACGCTGCTCGGCCGCCTGTTCGGCCTGACCGAGATCCAGACCGGCGTGCTGAATATCGTCTTCCGCGTGGCAGATGATAACGGCCTTTTGCTGCTTGATCTGAAGGACCTGCGTGCGATGCTGCAGTATGTGGGCGACAACCGTGCCGAGTTTACCACCGAATACGGCAATGTCTCTGCCGCCAGCATCGGCGCCATCCAGCGCGCGCTGCTTGCCTTTGAGGACGAGGGCGGCGCGACCTTCTTCGGCGAACCGGGACTTGATATCAACGACTGGATGCGGACTGACGCCTCCGGCCGCGGCTACATCAACATTCTCACCAGCAAGCGGCTGATCGCAAGCCCGCTGGTCTACTCCACCTTCCTGCTGTGGATGATGACCGAATTGTACGAAAAGCTGCCCGAGATCGGCGATCCCGAGAAGCCGCGCATGATCTTCTTCTTTGACGAGGCGCACCTTCTGTTCAACGGCGCTCCCAAGGCGCTCGTACAGAAGATCGTCCAGGTCGTCAAGCTGATCCGTTCCAAGGGCGTCGGCATCTATTTCATTTCCCAGAGCCCGTCCGACATCCCTAATGAGGTCCTCGCGCAGCTGTCCAACCGCGTTCAGCATGCCCTGCGCGCCTATACGCCGGCTGAGCAGAAGGCGATCCGCGCCGCGGCAAAAGCCTTCCGCGTGAACGAAAAATTCGACACCGAAACGGCCCTTTCCGAATTGGCCGTCGGCGAAGCGCTTGTCAGCTTCCTTGACGAGGAGGGCATTCCCACGATCGTCGAGCGTGCCCGCATCCTCCCGCCGCAGAGCAAGATGGGCGAGGGAGACAGCGGCATGATCGCTTCGATCATCGCAGCAAGCGAGTTTGAGCAGAAGTACCGCGAGAGCTATGACCGCGACTCTGCTTATGAGATCATCACCAAGGCCACGATCGAGCTTGAAGCGCAGCGCGCGAAGGAAGCGGAGGAAGAAGCGGCGAGAAAGGCTGCCGAGAAGGAAGCCGCCGCTGCCGAGAAGGCTGCCGCGAAGGAAGCTGCCGCCGCCGAGAAGGCTGCTGCGAAGGAGGCCGCCGCCGCGGAGAAAGCCGCTGCCAAGGAAGCGGAGAAGAAAAAGAAGGTCGCCCAGCAGGCGATCAACAACGCGGCCTCGTCTGTTGTGAGCTCGGTGAGCACCAACCTCGTCAATTCCGTCACCGGCGGCAAGACGACGAGCGCCGGCACGATCGCCAAGCGTGCGGCGAGAAACGCCCTGTCCTCTGTTATGCGCAGCGGAGCCAGCGCGATCATTCGCGGCTTGTTTGGCATTAAGAAATAAGCGCTTACAGCAAGCGCTCCGGCAAGGCAACAAAATCACCCCTGTGCCCGTACGGCACAGGGGTGATTTTTGATATAGAGACGTTTTATATCTCGGGTTCCGGTGTGAAGGAGAAATCGGTCTCGCGGACCCAGATCTCACCCGTGGAGGCGAGATACTGGCAAATCTTCACATGGATCACGCCCTCCTCGGGGATCCAGTCGGGACGGCGGAGCACAAGTTTTTTGGTATAAGAGACTTGCGGGAGCTCATCGCCGCTGCCGGTGATGAGGGTGTATTCCTCCTCCGCGACGATCTCCTCATATTCCTCCGGTGCGGCATGCCGCCCGTTGTACGAGATGTCGACGCTGAAGGTCAGCGGATCCCTGACCGCGTCGGGGTCGTTGATGACATAGCGAATCTCGTCCGTCTCTTCCCAGGGAGTGACCACAAAGCTATCGGCGGGAATATCCGCGTCCCAGTCCCAGCTCGGCTTCTGATAGCTTATCCCGATGCCAAGCTCAAAATCAGGCTCCACCGTGAGCGTGAGCATGTCCTCGCCATCGCCGGTTTCGTTTTCGTACCAGGCCTTGACCGTCAGCTCAAGCTCCGGCCAGGCGTTGATATCCTGATACGCCTGCAGGTTCTCCATGAACAGATCGCCTGTGGAGAGCATCGGCAGCTCAAAGAGGCCGCTTGCGATCTCCTCCTCAGAGAGGAAATGATCGTAGGCCTGTTTGTCCAGCACCTTGTCCCTTACCGTGACCTGAACGGAATGCAGCGCGCCGATGTTGTCCATGTGTACGCGGGCGTGGTGCTCGTGCGAAAAAAAGAAAAAGTCGGTCGTGATCACAGGCACCTTGCTGAGCGGTGTGGGCTCCGGCGTCGGCACAGCGACGGGCTCCGGTGTCGGCACAGCGACGGGCTCCGGCGTCGGCGCAGTGTCTGTCTCCGGCGGCGGCGCAGTGTCTGTCTCCGGCGGCGGTGCAGTGTCTGTCTCCGGCGGCGCGGCCGTCGCGGCAGGCGCGCTCGGCACAAGGGGAGCGCCTGGAGAATGAGACCCCCGGCTCGCAGACGAAGCGGGCCAGGCCGCGATCACAAGCACGCAGGCTGCCAACGCAAAGAGCAGCCGCTTCCCTTTGCGCCGTTTGCGGCGAGACGGGGGAGCATCCCCGCTGCCGCGACCGGGCGGGTCAAATTCCCTGTCTGGATCGGGGTTGGCATAGTCCGGACGCGGCGGAGGGGAAAACTCGCTCTCCGTGTCGGGCGGACAAAACTCCGCCTCCTCACACGGCGCAGAGAACCCTTCCGATTCAGGAGGATACTCCTCCCAAATCGGAAATTCATGATCCATCTTTGCCATAGCGCATCAGCCGTTATGGACGTCGAGCTGCGGGAAGGGGCACTCCACGCCCAGCTTACGAAAGCCGAGAAGCAGGTCGTGGTTAAGGATACGCGGAACCGAAAAAATGTTGCCCTCTTCAATCTCAACGATAAATTTCAGCGTGATGCCGGAGGCGCCGAGCTCCTGCACGCCGAGATAGCGCGGAGCGGAGAGCATGACGTCCTGGTGGCGGCTGTATATGTCCTGCATCAGCGCGGGGATCTGCTGCTCCAGCTTTTCCAGATCTGTGGGATAGGGAATGTCGATGGACGCGGCGGCAATCGAGGCGTTGTCCGAGCGGTTGAGGATGTTTTTCATGTCGGAATTGTTGACGATCTTGATATTCCTGCCGGTGTCCATAATGGACGTGGTGCGGATGCCGATTTCCTTTACGGTCCCGCGAAAGCCGTTGACCTCGACGATATCGCCCACATTATACTGATTTTCAAACAGCATGAAAAAACCGGTGACAACGTCGGCAATCAGGCTTTCCGCGCCGAAGCCGACGACGAGCGCGACGATGCCGACGCTGGCGACAATGGTGTTGACGTCAACGCCGAAAAGGGACAGACCCCAGCAGAGGATCACGATGGCGGCGACATAGCGAGTGAGACTGGATAGAATGGTCAGAACAGTCCTGCCGCGATGAGATGCGACCTTGAGCGCACCGAAAATCAGCACCAGCAGTCCGGCACAGAACAGGACGAGCGCTGCCATCGAAACGACCTTGAAGATGGGATGCGGTAAGGCAAACCGGTCAAGCGCCCAGAAAGCCAGACAGACGGCAAGTGCGGCGGCCAGTTTTCCGATCACGGATGGGGATGATTTCTTGTCCATGTGGGGTACTCCTTTCTCATAATACAACAGGAACGCTTATCGACAGCCGACCTCGTCGGCGGGTACACGAAAAGAGAAACGATCAGGCCGGCTCGTAGGAACGGCTGACCTCGTTGCCGTCGGCGTCATATTCGACGTTCTCCATCACGGCGTGGTCGACCCGGCTGAGCTTTTTGACGATCAGCCCCTGCCCCTGCAGGTTGTATACCCAGATCTTATAGCCTGGGAATTCCGGGTCGGGCTTGTTGAAAACAGAGGTCTTGTTGAGACGGCAGAATTTTGCCCGTCCCTCCGGCGTGTCCAGCAGATCACCGGGACCGTTGTAGTACAACTCGTCCTTCATGGCCTGCTGCTTGAACTCCTCCCAGTTTTCATCGTCGACTTTCATGATGTCTCGCGGATCGATCATGATAAAATCCTCCTTGATTTGGCTGCTTTTTTTCAGAATAGCACACTTTTTCCCCGTCGGCAAGAGGGGAGCGGGGAACAGAACGGGCCGCAGACACGGGAAAAATACATTGACAAACAAAACGAATGGAATTAACATACGTTTATTATGTAAAAAAGGAACGGGGGACCGGATAATGAACACGGTAACAGATATCTTCGGATCGATGGTATTTAATGATTCCGTCATGCGCTCGCGCCTGCCGCGGGACGTTTTCAAGCAGGTCCAGCGTTCCGTCAACGAAGGCAAACGACTTGACAGCGAGGCTGCCAATATCGTGGCCAACGCCATGAAGGATTGGGCGATCGAAAAGGGAGCCACCCACTTTACCCATTGGTTCCAGCCCATGACAGGCATTACCGCCGAGAAGCACGACAGCTTTATCTCTCCCATCGACGGCGGCAGGGTCATCATGGAGTTTTCGGGCAAGGAGCTGATCCAGGGCGAGCCTGACGCCTCCAGCTTCCCCTCCGGCGGTCTGCGCGCGACCTTCGAGGCCCGCGGTTACACCGCCTGGGATCCCACCTCTTATGCCTTCATCAAGGACGGCGTGCTCTGCATCCCGACGGCCTTCTGCTCCTACGGAGGCGAAGCGCTGGATAAGAAAACGCCGCTGCTGCGCTCCATGGAAGCGCTCAACCGCCAGGCAATGCGCGTGCTGCGGCTGTTCGGAAACGAGGATGTGAGCTGCGTCAGAACGACGGTCGGCCCCGAGCAGGAATATTTTCTCATCGACCGCAGTGTTTATGAAAAGCGCCGCGATCTGCGCTATACCGGCCGCACGCTTTTCGGCGCTCTGCCGCCGAAGGGACAGGAGCTGGACGACCACTACTTCGGCTCGATCAAGCCGCGTGTGGCGGCCTTTATGGCCGAATTGGACACCGAGCTGTGGAAGCTGGGGATTATGGCCAAGACAGAGCACAACGAGGTCGCTCCCGGGCAGCACGAGCTTGCTCCGATCTTTACGACCACCAACATCTCCGCCGACCACAACCAGCTGACGATGGAGCTGATGCAGAAGATCGCCCGCAAGCACGGCATGGTCTGCCTGCTGCATGAAAAGCCCTTTGCGGGTGTCAACGGCAGCGGCAAGCACAACAACTGGTCGATCATGACGAACACGGGCGTCAACCTGCTCGAGCCGGGAGAAACGCCCTATGAAAACGCCCAGTTCCTGCTGTTCCTCTGCGCGGTACTGCAGGCGGTGGACGATTATCAGGATATGCTGCGCCTCTCGGTCACCTCCGCATCCAACGATCATCGTCTTGGCGCGAGCGAGGCGCCGCCGGCGATCGTTTCCATGTACGTCGGTGACGAGCTGGAGGAGATCCTCTCGTGCATCGAAAAGAACGAGCCCTATGGCGGAAAGGAAAAGGAAGTGATCCGCGTCGGCGTTCATGTGATGCCGAAGCTGCCCAAGGACACAACGGATCGCAACCGAACCTCCCCCTTCGCCTTTACCGGAAACAAGTTTGAATTCCGCATGCCCGGCGCCTCCGCCTCGATCTCGGGGCCGAACGTGGTGCTGAATACGGCCGTGGCCGAATCTCTGCGGCAATACGCCGACGCACTGGAGGGCTCGGAAGATTTTGAGAACGATCTGCACCGCCTGATCCACGACGTGATCGCGGCGCACAAGCGTATTCTCTTCAACGGAAACGGTTACGACGAGGCCTGGATCCGCGAAGCAGAGAGAAGGGGCCTTTGCAATCTGCCGGCCACACCGGATTGCGTACCCTGTTATCTCAGCGGGAAGAATCAGAAGCTCTTTACGACCCACCGCGTCTACACGCCCTCAGAGCTTCACGCCCGCTATGAGATCAAGCTGGATACCTATAACAAGGTCGTCAAGATCGAAGCGCAGACTATGGTCAATATGGTGTGGAAGGATATCCTTCCGGCTGTGAGCCGCTACAGCGCCTCCCTTGCGGACGCGGCGATCAAGAAGGAAATGCTCGGGGCCGAAGTCAACACCGCCTTTGAGCGGGAAACGGCGGCAAAGCTCAGCGGACTGATGCGCGACACGGCAGAGCTGGCCGCTGCGGTCTCGGCGGCAAATGACAGGGCGATGGCGGCCCCGGACGGATTAAAGCGCGCCAGAGTCTATCACGACGAGGTACTCTCTGCCATGGAGAAGCTGCGGGCGTGCGTCGACGCCATGGAGCTGCTCTGCGAACGCGATGTCTGGCCCTATCCTACTTACGGCGACATTTTGTTCAGCGTGAAATAAGGATAAAACAAGCGCTGCACACCGGAGAAGAGGTGTGCAGCGCTTTGCATACAGGCTTATTCGTTGATGAACAGGATGCCCAGCGTCTTGGGGCCGCAGTGCGAGGCAACGGTGCAGCCCGCCGTTGTATGATGGATCTCCTTGACGGGGATGGTCGAGCGAACCAACTCTTCAAGCTCGCGAAGCGTATCCTCGTCCACCTCGCCGGAATTGGTGATAAAAACATGACCGGGACGGACGGATTTGCCGCTGAGGCGCTCGGTGATATACTGCTTATACACGGACTTGATGCTGCCGCGGAATTTTTTATATACACCAAGCTTGCCGCCGCTCATTTCCAGGCCGGGCTTGAGATGCAGCAGATTTGCCCCAAGCGCCGCTACGCCGGAACAGCGTCCGCCCTTCCACATAAACTCCAGCGTATCCAGCACAAAGCTGGTGTCCACTTTATCGGTGAGCGAGGCAACGTGCGCCGCAATCTCCGGGGCAGACATCCCGCGGTCGCGGCACTCGGCCGCCTCGATCACAAGCAGACCGACGCCGGTGGAGAGCATGCGGGTATCGACGGGATATACGCCGCCAAGCTCCTCTGCGGCGATGCAGGCCGTGGAATACGTGCTGGACAGTTCCGAACTGATGTCAAGATGGACGATTTCATAGCCTTCCTCCAGATAGGGACGAAAGAAATCCAGAAATCGCTGAACAGACGGGGCCGAGGTCTTCGGCAGCGTACCGTCGGCGCGGTAGCGGCGATACATGTCGGCAGGGGTAAAGTTCAGCCCGTCGTAATAGCTCTCCTCTCCGAGCAGAATCATAAGGGGGAGGACTTTGACGTGATAACGCTCGACCAGCTCCGGAGAGAGATCACAGGTGCTGTCGGCGGTGATGATGACAGGTTTGCTCATGACAGATTCCTCTTTTGTCGTGTTTTTGCGCGTTTTGGTTATTATATCACCGCTTTTCACAAAGAGCAAGGGCGAAGTACGCTTCACAGCAAAACCAGAAAACCAACAGCCCCTTGCACTTTTTTCAAGCTTATACCATAATAAAGTGGAATGCAACGAGATAGGTGGGAAAAAGCATGATATTCGATACACACGCACATTATGACGATAAGGCCTTTGAGTGCGACAGAGAAGCGCTGCTTGACGCGCTGGAGAACAGGGGAGTCGGCCTTGTACTGAATCCGGGCTGCGATGCACAGAGCAGCCGCGCGGCCCTTGATCTGGCCGAGCGGTTCCCCTTCGTTTACGCGGCCGTCGGCATCCACCCGGAGGAACTGGGAGAGGATCCGCTCACCGAACTGGAGGAAATCAGGGCGCTCACGGCGCACGAAAAATGCCGGGCAATCGGAGAGATTGGCCTGGACTATTACTGGGATGTGTCCCGTCGGGAGGAACAGAAGGAGATCTTCGCCTCTCAGCTGGCACTGGCGCAGGAGAAGAATCTCCCTGTCATCGTGCATGACCGCGAGGCCCATGCGGACGCACTGGAGATCGTCAGGGGCTTTCCGGCGGTAAGGGGGGTGTTCCACTGCTTTTCCGGCAGCGCGGAAATGGCGAAGGAGCTGCTGCGCCGCGGCTGGTATCTCGGCTTTGACGGGCCTGTGACCTATAAAAATGCCCGCAAGGCGCTTGAGGTGCTCGATGTCACGCCCCTTGACAGGATCCTTGTTGAGACCGACAGTCCCTACATGAGCCCCGTCCCGCTGCGCGGCAAGCGAAACGACTCCTCCAACCTGATTTACGTTATCCAGAAGATTGCGGAGGTCAAAGGCGTCCCGCCCGAAGAAATCGAGTGCATCACCTGCGAGAACGGAAAAAAGCTGTTCCGCATTTCATAAATGAAAGCAGCGCCGCCCCAATGGGCGGGTGTCGTAAAACAGTTTTATAGTGTTTTACAGGGACGGCATGACTTACGGGTCATGCCGTTTCCTGTTTCATCAGTTCATCCAGAGGGATAAAGCCTACGAAATCATAGCAGATACTGATGCTCTGACGCCGCTTTCCGCTGCTCTTGTCCGGAGCCCCGATATAGATCGCCTTGATCAGATCATGGGCTGCATAAGCGGTCAATTCGTCCAGATCCGCATATTGATGAACCTTCTGGATAAACAGTTCCAAATTCTGATTCTGCTGGTCCTGTACTTCGATCTCCTGCCGCAATGTCTCCGCGTTCACTTTCAAGGCCTGTTGCTCTTCTTCATAGCTGCTGCTCATCACAGCAAAGCGTTCATCGCTCAGCTTTCCGGCCACATTGTCCTCGTAGATCCTTACGAAGAGCTTGTTCATTCTTTGCTTCCCGGCTGACTGCAAACGCGATGTTCTTCGCCGTGCAGTTCGGATTCGGACAATCGAATGAAGGAAGTCGAAGACGATCTTCTGCGATGGTGTTTTTCAATTTCTGCCTGTGTCCTCCGCGATCAATGCTTATGATACGAGCCTTTCACAACGCCTTGGATTTGCAGCTCGTCTACGATAATGTCGGGATACATTTCGGTATTCGGATTGCAGGAATGGAGAATATACTTTTTGTTCTTCTGATCGAAACCAAGCTTTTTCAGATTGTTCTTTCCGTCAAAGAGTGCGATCACAAGATCGCCCACGTTTGCGGTTTCCTGCCGTTTCACAAAAACATAATCTCCAGGGAAGATGCCTGCGCCGATCATACTTTCGCCTTTGGCAATCAGCGCAAAGTAATCACCCTTTTCCACCAGCGTCTCGGGCATTCGGATCGTCTCAATGAATCGCTGTTCTTCTTCCTGGCCGGGGCCGCAGGCGACGGTCCCCAAAACCGCGATCCCATGAATGGGCGAGACTTCGCTCATCTCTTTCGTGCGTGCACTGCGATAGCCGTTATAACTCAGCTCGCCCTTTTCCTGCATATCCACAAGGTAGCGATGAACGGTTGAAAGTGGAATTCCCGTTCCTTCGACGATTTCTCTCACGCTGGGGACTTTATCGTGTTCGTAATAAAACGCGTTGATGAAATCTGCGATGATCGGTTTCTTCGATTCGTCTTTCCTTCGCATAATGGCCTCCAAAGACACAGAGTGTTTCTAATAGAGAGTAGAATATTCGAAACGCTCTGTGTCAATATCTTTTTGAAAAAATCTGTTTCCCATTCATGCACGGTTAATGAAAAAAAGAAAAGCTGGTGGATTACAGTTGACAAGTGACCTTTCGTTCACTATAATAGGTGAACGAAAGGTCACTTAACTTTT
>CAMHER010000040.1 GCA_946184215.1 uncultured Clostridia bacterium
GAGGTCAGCGGTTCGATCCCGCTTATCTCCACCAAACAGAAACCGAGGACTTTGGTCCTCGGTTTTTGTTTGGTGTAAACCGGCAGGTCCATACACCGCTGACCTCTTGCTATTCAATCCAATTGCGGCGACGGCGGCGGAACGCCGCCTAGTCCCCGGAGGGGATTCGATCCCGCTTATCTCCACCAGACGCATTTGGAAAGGCTTGATTTCTTCGGAGATCAAGCCTTTTTTATTGCCTGGGAATCTGTCTCACCGGGGGGCATTATTCCTTTCCTCAAGCTTCGGGATCAGTTCGTTGAGCTTGTCGGTAAAATAAACAGGCAGAGAATCAAGGTTTTCCAGTAAAAAGGCTTTGACCTGCGCGCCAGCCTCCCTGGCTCTGCGATATTGTTCCGGTGTGATTGCGGCAGCGGCGAGGGCAGCATTCAACTCAGAGCGGTCTAGCTCATAGAGCCTGCCGTCATAGACAACGAAATCAAGATATAAATCGGTAAAGCTGGGGTTATCTTTATCGGTGTCATTCCCGTCTGTCACATCGACGTAGATTTGAAGGAAGCGACCGCGGTCGTCAAACATCACGGTGAACCAGGCATGAGAGCCATCCAGAGCGAGCTGCAGCCAGTAATAGCCGTTGTCGGCAAGCACGATTTCTTTTCCTCCGTAGATGCGGCAAAACGGCTCGCTGACTTCGAGCATTTTCAGCAGCGAGATCTTCCCATGACCATAAGCGCAGAAAAAGGGGAGAATAATCTGCTCTTTGCGGCGTATGCGTGTCCACTCACTGCGCAACATATCCTTTTCGGCCATGATCAAGCTCCCTTCACAGGCTGTTTTAAAAAAGAATAGCATATTCCGCCTGCCCTGACAAGTAAAGCTGCCGGAAAGGATTTGGTTGACAAGCGCGGCGGAGGATGACAAAATAAAGAAAAGTGAAACGGTGCGGCAGCAGAAAGGAGAGAGCGCATGATTTTTTTCCAGCAGTTTTTTCTTGACCGCGAGAAAGATATCGCTGTGGATCTCTATCTGGATGGAGAAAAGCTTTTTCATGTGATCCGCACGCCGAATCATCATACAGGCAATCTTATTTCCAATCTGGCAAGACTTTGTGCTTTGGAGACGAGCGAGGATGAAAACGGCCTGAAGGTGATCCGGGGCGAGATCCCGTGCTATTTCGACGGGGACAACCGGAAAATGTATATCCTGCGTTTGGGAAACACCAAGATCGCGAACATTTTTCCGGACGGGAGAGTAGAGCTGAAAGCCTCGATCCCGGCTATCTCCAAAACGCTGATGAGTCAGACGAAAGATTACCGGCTTGGCGTCGAAAAGACGATCGTCAAGACCTATATCCGCTCAGACTGCAAATTCCGTACAGATCTGCATACGCACATGAACGGTAACCTTTCGCCCGATGTGTTGATCGCGCTGGGCATCACGCATCAGATCCGGTATCCCTATTACTATATCAAAAAGCTGGGCCTGCACTGCACGGCCGATCAGATCAACAGGCTTGAAAAAGAGCGGATCGAAACCGAAAGGCAGCTCGGTGATATCCCTCTGTCTGGCAAACACCGGGAGAGAAGGATCGATGACTATACTTTCCTCAATTTTGCCGAGCTGATCCTGGGCAACGAGACAGAGGCGGCATACAATATCGATCGTGTGCGCAACTCTCTGACGATCCCCAAGGACGGCCAGGCGGTCTTCGCCGACCTGGAGAAGGTTTATCTCTACCGCTATGTCTTCACAAAGGGCGTCCGTTCCCACGACACATTTGCCGGTGTCAACTTTGAGCGCATCCCGGACCGCGAAGTGCGCGCCTATGCCGAGAGAATGCTGCGTGACAGAGAAGACGACCGCTATCGGAACAACACGCTCTATCAGGACCTTCTGCTGTGGATCGCCCGTGAGTATCAGAAGCACGGGATCGAATACGCCGAGATCTCTGACACGGCGCTGCTAAACCGCGCCGAGTTTCCCGCCCGGCTGCGGCAGATCCATGAAATCATGCCGAATATCGCGCGGGAGACGGGCGTGCTGCTGCGCTTCCTCGCCGGAATCCGCCGGATCCCGCTGACGATCGTGCGCGATAAAAAAACGCCGAACGATTATCTGGCGGAAAACCTGCGCTGTCTGCGGGCAATTGCCGCAGATCCCTACGTGGCGGGCAGTGACATTATCGGTGAGGAGATCAACGACATCCTTGAGCTGCGAAGCGTGATCCGGGAGCTTGTCCGGATCGCGGGGGAAAACCCGGGATTCGTGATCCGCATCCACGCCGGTGAAAACGACAGTCTGCGCGACAACGTGGCCAACAGCATTCGCTGTGTGGCAGAATCGCTTGAACCGGGTCAGCCTTTCCCGCCGCTGCGGATCGGCCATGGGCTTTATACAAGCGATCTGAAAAGCCCCAAAGGACAGAAGCTGCTGTCGGAGATGCGCCGCTGCGGCGTAACGCTTGAATTTCAGATCACCTCCAACGTACGTCTGAACAATTTAAGCCACCTCGAACGGCACCCTCTTCGCAGCTATCTCCGGGCGGGGGTGAGCTGCGTTCAGGGAACGGACGGCGGCGCGCTCTACGGGACGAATTCCATTGACGAGGAACTGAGCCTGGAGAAGCTGCTGGGTCTTTCCCACGAAGAACTCCTGCGCATGAGAAGGGCGGAGGACGCTATATTGACAGAAAGCCGCCGCGTTTTTCGCGAGCGGACGGAGTCTTTCGCCGAGCGCTTTCCGGGCGGAGATATAGAACGCTTTTACCGGTCCGCGCTTGAAGGATCCGAACAGACGAGCGGCGAGCTGTGGAGGGAGACAGCGCGGCTTGACGCAAGCCAGGCGCTGCGCGATCAGCTTGCACCGCTCCCCGACGGGGCGTTCCCGATCGTTATCGCAGGAGGGAGCTTCAACAACGACAGTCACCGTACAACACTCCGCGCCGCGGATCGGGAACTGATCGACGCGCTGCTTGCTGCCTGCGATCCGAAAAAGGTCGTATTTGTGATCGGCCACAGCCTTCGTGCCCATGAGGGCTATCTGGTCCGCCGGTCTGCGGGACGGTTTCGCATTTTTGCGATTGTGCCGAGCCGGATCACAAGAGCGGAGTACAGCAGACTTTCCGGCAGCGGTGTAAAAGTGTTGGTGTCGATTGAGAGCTCCGGTATGGGCCTGTATAAAAGCTTTTCATACGAGATCTTCAAACGCAGACCGTCCGCGCTGCTTGCCTTCGACGGCAATTCCGCGGTGCTGAATCTGATCCAGGAGGCACGAAACGGCCGGGAAAAGTGCGCGATCTATCTCAATCCCCGCTCGCGTGGGCTGGCTGCCAAGGCAAAAATGCTCGAGGGCTATGTTTTTCCGATCAGCCAGGCGGAAGAACTGCCGTTTTCACATCACCTCACGGCCAGGTAGGATCGGCTGCCTTTTCGAAGGAAAAAGAATCGGCCGAAGTACTTGAACTGTTCAAATTTTATCGTTATAATCAAAGGTCGTGTCCCGGAAGGAGAAGAACTCCTTCCGGGAATGATTCGCCCGGCTGCGGCATAC
This sequence comes from uncultured Clostridia bacterium, assembly GCA_946184215.1. Classification (GTDB taxonomy): domain Bacteria; phylum Bacillota; class Clostridia; order Oscillospirales; family Oscillospiraceae; genus Limivicinus. The sequence continues at coordinate 3,550 of CAMHER010000040.1, forward strand.
AGTGGCGAACATGAACGACCTTTTCATATTTTTATCAGGCAAAAAACTAAAACAGGGAACGGAAGGAACGGACCCGATGGAACATACAAAAGAGAATAAACCGAATGTCATGGTACGGGTGGCAACCTTTATCGTGGATAAACGGAATCTGATCTTCCTGCTGGTGGGGATCGCAATTGTTTTCTCAATTTTCTCGCGCAACTGGGTCGAGGTGGAAAACGACCTGACGGCATATCTCCCCGCCGGATCCGGAACGAAAGAGGGCCTGGATCTGATGGAGGAGCAGTTCATTACTTACGGCTCCGCCAAGGTCATGGTGGCCAACCTCTCCTATGAGGAGGCCGAGGCGCTCTGCGACGCGGTCAAACGCGTGGATGGCGTGCAGAGTGTGGACTTTGACGATACAAGCGAGCATTACAGCAAGGCGTCCGCGCTCTATTCGATCACGTTTGACTATGAGGAAACGGACGAGGCCTGCCTCACGTCTCTTGCGGCGGTCAGAACGCTGCTTGAACCCTATGATACCTATGTTTCGACCACGCTCGGCGATACGAGCGCAGAGCTGATCGAGCAGGAAGTGAATATGATCACAGCCTTTGTCGCTGTGATCGTGGTCGTTGTGCTGACCTTTACCTCCCAGACCTATGCCGAGGTGCCGATCATTGGCTTGACTTTCATCGTTGCGGCGGTCATGAACGTCGGAACAAACTTCCTGATGGGGACGATCTCTTTTGTTTCCAACTCTGTTACAACGATCCTGCAGCTTGCACTTTCGCTGGACTATGCGGTCATCTACTGCAACCGTTTCAAGGAGGAGCGGACAAGACACGAGCTGCGTGAGGCGGTCATCGTTTCCCTGTCCAAGGCCATCCCAGAGGTGGGCGCCAGCAGCCTGACGACCGTAGGCGGCCTGGTGGCCATGATGTTCATGAAATTCCGTCTCGGTCCGGATATGGCCGTCAACCTGATCAAGGCGATCATCTTCTCCCTGTTCTCCGTCTTCACAGTCATGCCGGGACTGCTGATGCTGATGGGCAATCTGATGGAAAAGACGCGGCACAAGAATTTTGTCCCAAAGGTGCCGTTCGTGGGGAAATTTGCCTATGCGACACGCGCCGTGATCCCGCCGATCTTCGTCCTGCTGATTGTCGGAGCCATTACGCTCTCCAACCGCTGCCCATACGTTTACGGCTATGACACCCTCAAGACCCCAAAACTCAATGAAATGCAGATCGCCGATCAGATGATCAGCGAGACCTTTTCCTCCCGCGCCATGGTCGCTGTTGTGGTTCCGGGCGGAGATTACAGCACCGAACAGAAGCTGATCCGCGAGCTGGAAGCCTTCGACGAGGTGGACTCGGTCACAGCCATTGCGAACGCAGACGCCATTGGCGGCTACAAGCTGGCTGACAAGCTCTCGCCGCGCCAGTTCGCCGAGCTGCTGAAAATTGACTATGAAACGGCGGAATTTCTCTATGCGGCCTATGCTGTAAAGGCAGAGAGCTATGATAAACTGATCAGCGGCATTTCCAAGTACAACGTGCCGCTGATCGACATGCTGCTGTATATCAGTGAGAAGGTGGACGATGGGTACATCACGCTGGAAGGCGAGCAGGCCGACACGCTTGCCGACGCCAAAGCTCAGATGCTGATGGGGAAGCGGCAGCTTGAGGGCAGCGCATATGACCGCATGCTGGTCTATCTCACGCTGAGCGAGGCAGGAGACGAGACCTACCGCTTTACCGATACGATCCGGGAAACAGCCCAGCGCAATTATCCGGACGGAAAGGTCTATGTGGTGGGTAATTCCACGAACCAGTACGAATTTGAAAAATCCTTCCAGGTCGATAACGTCGTTGTCAGCGTGGTGTCCATCCTGATCGTTCTTGTGGTACTGCTGTTCACCTTCAATTCGGCGGGCATGCCGGTTCTGCTGATCCTGGTCATCCAGGGCAGCATCTGGATGAATTTCTCCTATCCGACGCTCGTTCACCGCGACGTGTTTTTCCTGACACAGCTTGTGGTCAGCTCCATCCAGATGGGCGCGAATATCGACTATGCCATCGTCATTGCCAACCGTTATTCGGACAACATCAAAACCATGGAGCGGCGCGAGGCGATCATCGAGGCGATGAACTTTGCCTTCCCGACGATCCTGACCTCCGGCACGATCCTGGCGGTTTCCGGCATTCTCATCAGCTTTCTGACGACGGAATGCACAATCAACGGTATCGGTGACGCGCTTGGCCGCGGCACGATCATTTCGATTATCCTGGTCATGTTCGTACTGCCGCAGATCCTCATTCTGGGAGGCAAGATCCTGGAAAAGACATCCTTCTCCATGCCGAATGTCTCGCGCGAGCAGCGCACGAACGGACTTGTCGCCGTTGACGGACTGATCGCGGGGGAGATCCGCGGCACAGTCAATGGGATGTTCCGCGGCACGATAGACGGAGAGGTCGATGTACGTCTCCTCTCAGGCCGTGTCGAGGAGATGAAGAAAGAAGCATCGACGGAAGGAGGGAATGGCCATGAATAAGACAGGGAAAAGACTGCTTTGCGCGGCGCTGGCTCTCGTGCTGCCTCTCGTCCCGCTGACGCCCGTCTTTGCCGCAGATACGGATGAGATCCACATTCAGACGGCGGAGGATCTGATCGAGCTGAGCCGGAACTGCTCGCTTGACACCTGGTCTGACGGTCTGAGCGTCATTCTCGACAACGATCTGAGCCTCTCGGATGTGGACTATGATCCGATCCCGATCTTCAACGGACGCTTTGACGGCGGCGGTCACACGATCTATGACCTGTCTCTGGACGCGGCACAGTCTCCCTGCGGTTTCTTTCTGGAAACCGGAAGAGACGCGCTGATACGTGATCTGAACATAACGGGGACTGTGGCGCCGACCGGAGACGACAGCGCAGTCGGCGGCATTGTGGGGCGCAACGGCGGCACGGTTATGAACTGCGGCTTTACCGGCACTGTCGCGGCAAAAAGCGAGGTAGGCGGCATCGTCGGAAAAAACGAGGCATCGGGCCTTGTTTCCGGCTGCCACAGTGCGGGCAGCGTCATGGGCCTCAACAGCACGGGCGGCATCGTGGGAAGTAACGACGGTGCGGTCGCCGCGTGTGGGAACAGTGCCTTTGTCAATACCGAGAGTGTTGATCCGTCTATCCGCCTTGACAGCTTTGACACCAGCAGTATCCTGAATTTTCTGCGCAGCCTGAGAAGCGATAACGCCGGCATCACAAGTGATACGGGCGGTGTCTGCGGCACTTCGTCAGGCTTCGTCGAGCGCTGCACGAACGGCGGTACGGTGGGTTATCTGCACCTGGGATATAATGTCGGCGGCGTTGTGGGGCATAGCCGCGGTTATCTTGCGGACTGCGACAACAGCGCCGCCGTCTACGGACGCCGCGCCGTCGGCGGCGTCGTCGGCCTGGCCGAGCCGTACATCGTCACGGAGCAGACGCAAAACCTTCTGGCCGGACTGGGCTACCGCTTTGCAGCGCTCAGCAGCTCGATCGACAAGGCGATCGAAGATGCGGGCGGATATTCCGATATCCTTGTCGGACAGCTGTCCTCCCTCGGCTCTTACCTTGCTCCTGCTGCCGGCGCTGTGCATGCGCTTGATCCCGCTGATCCGGCGTCAATCGAAGCGTTCCGCTCAGCTGTGGGCGAGAGTGTCGGAGCCATGGCCGCTGTTCTGAAGAATATTGCAGAGAATACCGACGGAGAGTCTGAGCAATTGGTTGAGGATTTTCAGGATATCAATGACAACCTCAACGCGCTGTCCGGCACCGCGATCCAGGCTATGAGCCTGCTCTCGGGGGCAGAAGAGGCGGATGTGCTGTCAGATGATTCGGGAAAAGACAGCCCAGCAGAGCTGACGCTGGGCAAAACAACAGGCTGCTCGAACAGCGGAGAAATCAGCGGCGACAGCAACACCGGCGGGATCGCCGGAGCGGTCGCGCTGGACAAGGAGCTTGAAGCGGAAGAAAATACAGCCTCCGGCAATTCGCTTGTCAAGAACCGCTATTCTCTTCGCGTGGTGATTCTCAACTGCGTCAACCGCGGCGCTGTCACGGCCAAGAACGACTGTGCCGGCGGCATCTGCGGGCGGATGGATTTTGGCTGTCTTGAAAACTGTGCCGGATACGGAAGCGTCAGTCTTTCGGACGGTGACTATGCCGGCGGCATCTGCGGACTCTCTTACGCTACGATCCGCAATTGCTGTGCCAAATGCTCGCTTGACGGCAAGCGCTATATCGGCGGGATCGTCGGAAACGGCTATGACGCGGCAAAAGAGGAGGACCGCTCAAGTCTGGTTGCCGGCTGCTACAGCCTGGTCGAGATCCTCGATTCCCCGCAGTTTGCCGGCGCGATCTCCGGGGGCAGTGAGGGCGTTTATGAAAACAATTTCTTCGTCCCAGCCGGATTTGCCGGGATGGATAAGCTTTCGATCCACGGCCAGGCGGAGCCGATGGATTTTGCGGATTTTGCAGCGGTGGAGGGACTGCCGGAAGAGTGCCGCAGCTTCACGCTGCGTTTTGTGGTAGACGGCGAGGTCATGAAAGAGCTCCCGTTCTCCTACGGTGATTCCTTTGACCGATCAGTCTTTCCCAAAGTGGAGAGACGCGACGGATCATATGCCGTCTGGGACAAAACAGATTTGCGTGATCTGCGTTTTGATACCGTTGTAACGGCAAATTTCCGCATGGACGAGACGGTGCTCCGCTCTGCGCTTGCGCGTGCCGACGGGCGCGCTGCCGTCTATGTGGACGGACAATTTCAAAGCGGCGATCAGCTGACGGTGGAAACGCAGCCGATCCCGGACGACGCGATCGATTCCTTCCGCGGAAACTGGAGGCAGACTGTAAAGGAACAGCTGCGTTCGATCTTTCGGGAAGGGGAGCCGGACTATTCCATCTGCGTAAGCGTGGAGGAGATGCTGCACGTTGCCTTCCCGGATGACGGACTGGATAGGCATACCATCCGTCTTCTTGCTCCGGATGGCTCAACAAAAAATCATCGTATTTACCTGAATACGGACGAGGGATGGCAACGACTGTATCCGGACGTGTTCGGCAGCTATTATCTCTTTTCTGCCGAGGGCAGCGAAGCGAACATGGCGCTCGTTTCCACGATTCAGTCATGGTGGGTCCTGGTATATATCGCCGGGACGGTCGCAGTATTTGCGCTGCTTGTCCTGGGGCTTGCAAAGCTGAGCAAATGGCTGCGCGGAAGAAAGAAAAAAGCACGGAGCAGCTCAATGCTCCTTGAAAATCTGCGGCAGTGGCGTCGAACTCACAAAAAGCTTTTGGCCGGGCTTGTGTGCGGCTTGATCCTGATCCTCCTGGTCCTTTTTCTGATCCTGCGCTTCAGCAGCATCACGGCGGCAGTTTCCACCTGGCGCCTGTTGAAAGATTTCGCAGGGGAGGAGACGGCGATACAGACAGAAATCAGGGTTCACAGCGATGAGCGAGACATCACGCTTTCAACGCCGGTGCTGCGGATCAGTGAAAACGGAAAAAAGATCAGCTGCACGGAACAGTACGGGATCCCACTTTATTTCTGCGGCGGAAAGGTCTATCTGGAGAATGGCCGAGCCTTTGAGGTGTCAGGGAGCAGCATGGATCAGAACGCGGTTTTGAATCTGGCCAGAGAGGTTTTCCGGAAGGGCGAGATCGAAGTAAAACGGGAGGACGGAGAAAAACGCTATGAAGCGCGTCTCGACGCCCAGAACGCCGATGCTGTACTCCGCCTGATGCTGGCGGGGGAGAGCGCGGAGCTGTTGAGCGCCGAAAGCATGACGGCAACCGTGACCGAGCGGGATGGTAATCTGGCAGAGCTCTCCTTCTCCGGCAACGGGATAACCGAAAGCGGAAAGGCTTTTACACTCACAGCATCCCTTGTTCCCGGACCGATCGAGGAGCGTCCCGTCCTTCCTGCGGCCGTAAAGGATGCGATCACAAATGCCGATGCGGCCAGCGGGGAACTTCTGACAGAGGACTTTCTGCTTTTGATTGCGGCCTGGATGAAGTATGACAGCGCCGAAACGGTCCGGGCGGATCTTGCCGTCAGCGCAGACTGCGGCGCGCTGCGCCTGGACAACAGCTTCTCGTATTTCCGCCAGAAGGTGGAGCAGAGCTTTATCCATGGCCTCAAAGGCAAGCTTTTTACTGTCTATTTTACGGATGCAGCGGCCTGCACGGCGGGCGGAACGGTGCTGAGCACGGCGGAAGAACATGCCGCAGCGGCCGCAAAACTGATCCCGCTTGCCAAAGAACTGTGCCTCAACGGGACTTATTCCGCCGACGGTACGGTAAAAAACCGCCAATACAGGATCACGCTGGATGCTGACAAGACCTCTTCTCTGATAGAAACGCTCCTTCCCGAACTCTCTGACAGTCCGGCTGAATTTGGAGCGTGCACGCTCACGATCATGACAGATGCGGGAGAGCTCTCACGGATCAGCCTGAACTGCCAAGGCACGATCCGGATTGTGTCACGGGATGTGGAGGCCAGTATTGAGCTGAATATCTCCTTCCTTCCAAACGGTGAAGCTGTCGGGATTCCGGCTGCTGTTCGCAGCGCGCTTCTGCCTTAAGTCGGAAAAATGCCGAAAAAGGCTTTTCAAATCGAAGAAGGGCGTGTATAATAAATAAGCATTTGCGACAATCGAAAGAAAGAGGTCTAATGACGTGAGCATACAGACAGAACGCGAAACCTCCCGCAAAGAGAGAAAGAGAAGGAAGCTGCGCGAAGAGGAAGAAACAGAAGACGAGGACGAACTCGAAGAGAACGAATACGACGAGGACGACCCGGAGAATGAAGAAAACCTCGAAGACGAAGAGGACTTTGAGGACGAAGAAGCAGAAAGAAAGCATAAAAAAAAGAAGAAAAACGGCTTCCCGGTCGGAGCGCTGATCTTCATGTTTGCCCTGATCGGAATTGCGGTCGGTGCCGGGTACTTCGGAATGCAGTACTATGAGCAGAACCGTGTGCTGCACGAGCGGTATGACGCCGCCGTTGCGCAAGCCTCGGAGGAGCTCAACGCCGCCAACGAGGAATTGTTCCTGGCGGATCCCGATTCGCCTGCAAATTCCGATATCCGCGAGGAACTCAAGTCGGTCCTTCTTGCCGATGCGCAGGAGAAAGCCGAAAAGCTCGCAAATGAGGAGGGGGAGATCGATGCCGCTCTTCATGAGGCTGAGAGCCGTATCGGCGAGCTGGAGAAGGTTGAAGATTTCGATTACTACAAAGCCATTTACGACGAGTATGTAGAAGGGAGGGAGTACGTTGAGGAGCTTCTTTCGGGTAATTAACAGCATCTTTTTCGTGGCGGCCTTCCTGGCTGCGGCCTTCTGTGCCTATGAGGTCTACTCGGTCGTGAACTTCCCGAAAGCAGACTATGAAGCGCAGATCGCCGAAATCAAAAGCGAAACTGAGGAGACACGTGAAAAAACGATCGCCGCGCGCAAAGATTTCGAGGATGAGATCGCCTATCTGCGCGAGAATATCCGCAACCTTGGCGACGAGGGCGTTGCCCTCGCCGATCGGATCGAGGAGCTTGAAGCTCAGGTAGATACCAAGACGGAGCGCCTTGCCAAAATGCAGAAACAGGCGGAACTGTTTGACGACATGCCGGATGCTGTTGAGACGGCGCGCAAGGAATATGGCCTGAAGATCCGTGAGCTGGAGGAGAAAATCCAAAACGGTGAAACGGATGTGCGTATCTGCTATTGGACGCTGGACGACGGCCCGACGTACATAACTAAGAACTTCCTGGATGCCCTCGATGAGATGGGTGAGCATGTGCACGTGACGTTTTTTACAGCCAATCAGGCAAACGATTCCCCCGACGAGGAGGAAATGCTCCGTCGTGAAATGACCAGCGGCCACAGCGTGCAGAACCACAGCTATGCCCACGTTACGCTGGCGAGCGGGAGCGTGTACGTCTCTGTCGAAAGCTTCAAGGAGCAGATCATGCTTCAGGATGAGTGGCTGTATGAGGTCACAGGTTTCCACCCGACGATTTTCCGTTTCCCCGGCGGCTCTGCCTGGGGGCGGGACCTGCTGCCCGGCGCTGTCGATGCGATCAAGGAGCTTGGTTATGAGTGGGTGGACTGGAACTGCAACTTGTATGACGCAGGGGCGACGGAAAATCTGCCTTCGTCCGGCCTTGAGATCACACGCGCGCTTACCCAGATCCCGGAGGAGCCGATCGCGATGATCCTGGGACACGATTGGAATACGAATACGCTCATCGCCATGAAGAGCGCGATCCCGCAGCTGATGGAGCAGGGATATGTTTTCCTGCCCCTCTTCCCGGAATCCGTGACCATGGGAATGATTGCCACCCGATGACTTTTGTGCTGCCGCGCGGAGAAGCCCGCGCGGCAGCGGCTTTTTTTATAAGGACCGGCTCTTGACAGAAATGGTATAATAGCCGAAAAGCGGCTATTATTCGATTGAACTGCATATACCACAACGGCGCTTCGCGCCTATGGTATAATAACGGCAAACCGAGCCGGATAGATGCAGAGAAGAGGATGAAAACAATGGCTATTTTTCAAAGAGGCGACCTGCTGATCCCGCGAACAGACTTGCTTGACCACTGGCCGGTCATCGCCTGCGACCAGTTTACCTCACAGCCGGAATACTGGGCGAAAACAGCCTCTTTGACTGCGCAGGTGCCGTCAGCCTATCATATCATTTTCCCGGAAGCTGAGCTCTGCGGCGATGAAGATGCGCGTATTGAACAGATTAACCGTACAATGGAGCAATATCTGGCGCAGCAGGTATTCAGAAGCTATCCGTCCTGCTACGTTTATGTGGAGCGCACGCTATGCGACGGCTCTGTTCGGAAGGGGATCGTAGGACTGCTGGATCTGGAGAGCTACGATTATCGGGACAGTGCCCGCTCACCGGTGCGGGCAACGGAAAAAACCGTCGTTTCCCGTATCCCGCCGCGCGTGAAGATTCGCGCGGGGGCGAGCCTGGAGAGCTCACATGTCCTTCTCCTGTGCAGCGATCCCGGCAATCGGGTCTTTGACTCGATCAGACGAGGCGAAATGCTCTATGATCTTGAACTGATGCAGGGCGGAGGCCATCTCACGGGCTGGCTGGTAAACGGAGAAAACGCGGATTTTTTTGACAGAGCACTGGCGGAATATACGGCTCTCAGGAAGGACGGCTTCTGCTTCGCAGTAGGGGACGGAAACCATTCTCTGGCAGCTGCCAAGACCTGCTGGGAACAGACCAAAAAAAGCATTGGCCTGGACTGCGCTGTGGAACATCCGGCCAGATACGCAATGGTCGAACTGGAAAACCTATTTGATCCCGCCCAGCGCATTGAACCGATCCACCGCATCGTCCGCCGCGTCGATCCGGAGAGACTTCTCTCGTTTTTGGAGCAGTACGCTTCCCCGGGGGGAAGCACCGTTCGCTGGTATGCCGGCGAAAAGCGCGGCTCGTTTTGCCTTGGGCGTGAACAGCTTCCTCTCGCTGTACTGCAGCAGGCACTCGACCGATATATTGCGCAATACGGCGGCGAGATCGATTATATCCACGGCGAGGAGACAGCTATCTCCCTCTCCACGCAGGAAAATGCGGTCGCTTTTCTCTTGAGCGGAA
>CAMHER010000041.1 GCA_946184215.1 uncultured Clostridia bacterium
CCAGGTCATGAGCGGCAACGCCTGCCGTCTCGCCGCCGAGGCTCTGATCGCCGAGATGAAGAAGGACGACGGCAGCTACCGCACCTACGAGGAAATGGTCGCCGACGGCAAGAAGCTCAAGGTCGAGGGCAACTGGGTCACCACCTTCTGCGCCGATCACCCGATCGACCAGGATACCGCCCAGGGCGATCCCTTCGCCACCTATATGTACACGATCTTCCTGCCCGAGGTCTGCGTCGACACCCAGACCGGCAAGGTCAAGGTCGAGAAGTTCACCTGCGTCGCCGACGTCGGCACGATCATGAACCGTCTGCTCGTCGAGGGCAACTTCTACGGCGGTCTTGCCCAGGGCATCGGCCTGGCCCTCAGCGAGGACTTTGACGACCTCGAAAAGGAGACCAGCCTGCTCAAGTGCGGCATCCCGTACCCGAACGACATCCCCGACGACATCGAGCTGCACTTCAACGAGACCTACCGTCCCAACGGCCCCTACGGTGCCGCCGGCTGCGGCGAGGCCCCGCTGGATGCGCCGCACCCGGCCATCCTCAACGCCATCTACAACGCCACCGGCGCCCGCATCACCCGTATCCCGGCCCGCCCGGACAAAGTGCTTGCGGCTCTCAAGGCGCTGGAGAAGTAAGCTTCTCAAAACGTCAAAACCATGCTACAATAGAGAGGCCCGAAAGGGCCTCTCTATTCCCTTACGTCAGAAGGAGGGCGGAGAATATGAGTCAGATCCGGGAACGCGGCTCGACCCATGTCTATAAGGTCAACAAGATCTCCAAGGAGGAGATCGAGGGGATGGTATCCCTCTGCGTCCACGAGCAGCCGCCCTTTTGCAGCGCCGCCTGCCCGCTGAAGCTGGACACGCGCGCCTTCCTCAAGGCCGCCGCTGCGGGGGATTTCAAAAAGGCCATGGCGCTGTATGAAAAAACCGCGCCCTTCCCGCTGATCCTCTCGGCGGGCTGCGAGGCGCCCTGCGAGAGCAAATGCCGCCTGGGCGAGATCGGCGAGAGCGTTGCGATCCGCGCCGTGGAGGCCGCGGTCGCCCGCTATGGCGAGGCGCCGCGGGGCAGCGGCGTCTTCCGCATGAAAAAGAAAAAGACCGTTGCGATCTTCGGCGCCGGCCTCTTCGCGCTGCTCCTGGCGGGCGAGCTGGAGAAGAAGGCCTACCCGCTGACGGTGTTCTGCGAGCAGGAGGATCTGGAAAGCTTCCTGCACTGCGAAACGGGTTTTCTGGATGATACCGCCTTTGCACTTGAACGGGAAAGGCTGCGCGGCAAAGACATCGACTTTGTCTTTTCCTGCACGATCGACCGCGCCTTTTTCGAGGAAAAGCGCGGCGCGTTCGACGTGGTCTGCGCCTCGGAGGAGATCCGCAGGCGCCTGTTCCCGGACGCGGCCTTCCTGCCGGAACTGATGCTGTGCGAAAGCGAAGGGGTCGTCTGCGGCGAGGGGAGCGGCGTCATGGCCGCCGCCTTCGGGGCAAAGAAGGCCGCGCTGAGCGTCGACCGTCTGGCCCAAAAGCTGGACCCCCGCAATACCCGGGGCCAGGAGGGGCCGTGCGAAACCGCGCTCTATACCGATCTTTCGGAGGCAAAAGCCCTCCGCCGTGTCGAGATCCCCGCCGGAGGCTATACGCCGGAGCAGGCGATCGAGGAGGCAAAGCGCTGCATCCAGTGCCGCTGTGAGGAGTGCCTGAAGAGCTGCGCCTATCTCAAGCATTACAAAAAACATCCCGGCCTGCTGGCCCGGGAGATCTACAACAATACGCAGATCATCATGGGCGACCATCAGCTCAACCGCCCCATGAACAGCTGCTCGCTCTGCGGGCAGTGCAGCGTCGTCTGTCCTAACGGCTTCGATATGGCGCACGTCTGCCATATCGCACGGCAGAACATGGTCTCGACGGACAAAATGCCGCTTGCACCGCATGAGTTTGCGCTGATGGATATGCTCTTTTCCAATAACGAAGGCTTCCTGTGCCGCCCGCAGCCGGGCTTTGAGACCTGCCGCTATGTGTTCTTCCCCGGCTGCCAGGCCACAGCCATCGCGCCCGGGACCGTGAGGGCCGCCTACGAGGATCTCTGTGCGCGCCTTGACGGCGGCGTGGCGCTGATGCTGGGCTGCTGCGGCGCGATCGGCGACTGGGCCGGCCGGGAGGAGATGGAGGCACAGACGCGGGAGTTTCTCGACCGTGAGCTTGCCCGCCTCGGCGACCCGGTCGTGATCGCCGGCTGCCCGACCTGCAAAAAGGAGCTTTCGACCCACAGGGACCTGCGCGTGAAGGGCATCTGGGACGTGCTGCTGGAGATCGGCCTGCCCCGGGGCGCCCGCGGCCTCGACCGTCCGGCGGCGCTGCACGATTCCTGCGGTGCACGCGGCGACGAGGAGACGCAAAAGGCGATCCGCACCCTTGCGGAAAATCTGGGCTGCGAGCTTGTGGAAACGCCCTATTCCGGCGACCGCTCCCCCTGCTGCGGCTATGGCGGGCTCGCCGCCTATGCCAACCGCGAGGTGGCGGCCGAGATGACCGAGAAATGTCTCGAGCGCTCGGACGCGCCCTATCTTACCTACTGCATGGCCTGCCGGGACCGCTTTGCCCGCCAGGGGCGTCTGTCGCGCCACATTCTCGAGCTCTGCTACGGCACGGATGCGGGAGCGCCGCCGGACATCAGCGAAAAGCGCCGGAACAGACTGGCACTGAAAAAGGAACTGCTGCACGAGCTGTGGCAGGAGGAGACCGCAGAGATGAAGCTGGATTTTGAATTGAACTATACCGATGAGGCGCGCCGGATGATGGATGAGCGCATGATCCTCACCGACGACGTGATCGCCGTGCTGCAGGACTTCCGACAGACCGGCGAGGCGATCCTCGACGCGGAGGACTCTCTGCTTGTGGCCCGCAGACGCGTGGGCAACGCCACCTTCTGGGTGAAATTCACCCGGGACGGCGAGGATTCCTATACCGTCCGCCGTGCGTACAGTCATCGCATGAACGTGGTCAAACGGGAGGGCTGAAAATGGCCGGAGAGAAGAATTACTATACCATTGATCCGCAGGGCAAGCTCAGCTGCCTCAAGTGCGGCGTGCCGCTGGTAAAGGGAAAAGCCAAATTCATGTATCTCGACAACGGTTTTCCCGTGGAGCTCCCCGTCTGCCCGGTATGCGGCTTTGTCTACGTGCCGGAGGAGCTGGCGTTGGGCAAGGTGGCGTCCGTCGAGCGGGCGCTGGAGGATAAATGAATTCCCACCCCGGAGGCGCGGAACACACGCGCCGCTTGCTGGAATTGGCCGCGCTGCCGCCCGGCGCAAGGGTGCTGGATATGGGCGCCGGGGCGGGAGAGACGCTTGCGCTTCTGCGCGAGCGGGGCTTTGATGCGCTCGGGATCGACCTTTCGCCCCGCTCGCCGCAGGTGCTGCGGGGCGATCTTCATGCCGCGCCGTTCCCGGACGGGAGCTTTGACGCCGTGATCAGTCAGTGCGCCTTTTTTGTCTCCGGCAATGTGCCGGGCGCGCTGCGCCAGGCGCACCGGCTGCTGCGCGATGGCGGTACGCTGCTGCTCTCCGACGTGTTCTTTGACCCGCCCGAACCGCTCGTCTCGGCGGCGGGCTTCACGATCCTGTGCTGTGAGGACATGACGGCGCAGTGGCGGGACTATTATCTCGAAGCGCTGTGGCGCGGGGATACGATCTGCGGCAGTGTGCCGAAGGGAAGATGCGGCTATTATGCCGTGATCGGAAGAAAGGACGGATAGAATGGACCTGTTTGACAGAATCCTGGAGCTCAGCCGCTGCGGTTACTTCTGCGGCCAGATCCTGGCGATCCTGATGCTCGACACGCTGGGAGAGGAAAACCCCGGTCTGGTCAAGGCCATGGGCGGGCTCAACGGCGGCGTCGGCTTTTCGCAGAACTGCTGCGGCTGCATGACCGGCGGCGCCTGTGTGATCTCCTACTTCACCGGCAAGGGCGAGGATACCGGCATGGACCATCCCGAGCACAAGAGCGCCCTGGGTGAGTTCACACAATGGTTTTCCGATGAGATGACGGCGGACTACGGCGGCATCGAATGCCGGGACATCACGCGCGGCAACCCCGCCAGGCGTGTGGAATACTGCCCGCAGATCATCGCCGCGACCTATGAGAAATGCATGGAGATTCTGTCGGAGCGGGGCCTGCTATGATATTTGGAAAAACCAAAAGCGTCTGTCCGGTCTGCCTGCGCGTGATCGACGCGCAAAAGCGTTCGGAAAAAGACGGCATCTATCTGGATAAAAGCTGCCCCGACCACGGGGCCTTTTCCACGCTGATCTGGGAGGGCAATCTGGCCTCCTATCTGCGCTGGAACAGCGAGAACACGGCCGTGGAGCCGCCGCGGGAGGGAAAAGAGCCGGAAAAGGGCTGCCCCTATGACTGCGGCCTTTGCACCGAGCATCTGCGCAAGGGCTGCTGTATGCTGCTGGAGCTGACACGCCGCTGCAATCTGCGCTGCCCGGTCTGCTTTGCCGCGGCGGGCGAGGATGGCGCGCCGGATCTGAGCCTCGCGGAGATCGAAAGGCAATACGAGGATCTGATGGCCCGCGGCGGGCCCTTCAACATCCAGCTCTCCGGCGGCGAGCCGACTGTGCGCGACGATCTTCCCACAATCATCCGCATGGGCAGGGAGAAGGGCTTTTCCTTTTTCCAGCTCAACACCAACGGCCTGCGGCTTGCGGCAGAGGACGGCTACGCCAAAGAGCTGAAGGAAGCCGGGCTCAACACCGTGTTTCTCCAGTTTGACGCCCTTGACGACGGGGTGTATCAGATCCTGCGCGGCCGGGCGCTGCTGGCGGAAAAGCTCCGGTGCATTGAAAACTGCGCCGAGGCTTCCCTTGGCGTTGTGCTGGTCCCGGTGATCGCCCGCGGCGTCAACGAGGACCAGGTCGGCCCTGTCCTGCGCTTTGCGCTGGAAAAGATGCCGGCGGTGCGGGGCGTCCATTTTCAGCCCATCAGCTATTTCGGCCGCTGCGGCCTTTCCCGGCCGGACAGACCGATCACGATCCCCAAGCTGCTCTCTCTGATCGAGGAGCAGACAGGGGGAAAACTGCGTGCCTGCGATTTTACCGGCGGCGGAGCGGAGAACCCCTACTGCTCGTTCCATGCCAGCTACCGCGTGAAGAAGGATGGCACGCTCACCTGCCTGCCCCGGCGCTCAACGGGCGGGTGCTGCTGCACCACCTCGGACGACTCCCGCACCGCGGTGGCCGATCAGTGGCGCGGCGCGCCGCCGGCCTTTGCCGCGGACGGGGCTCTGAGCGAGACCTCTGCCCTGGACGCTTTCCTCGAAGAGGTGCGCCAGAGCACCTTCGCCGTCTCCGGCATGGTGTTTCAGGACGCGTGGAGCCTCGATCTTGAGCGGCTGCGGCGCTGCCATATCTGCGAGGTGGACAGCCGCTTCGGGCTGGTGCCCTTCTGCGCCTATAATCTGACAAATGAAAACGGGGAGGCGCTGTATCGATGACCCTTTCGCGGATCGACGCGCTGCTGGCGGCGCAGGATGGCCTTGAAAAGGTGACGCGCCGGACGATCGAGGCGCTGCAGCTGCGAAAGCTCAACGCCCTGCTCGCGCGGGAAAAGGCGCGCGGCGGCCTTTACCGCGGCCTGCCCGAAAAGCTCGACAGCCTGGCGCAGCTCTCTTCGCTCCCCTTTACCACGGATGAGGACCTGGCGCACAACGCCCCCGGACTGCTGCTTTGCTCCCAGGCGGAGGTACAGCGCATCCTGTCCGACGCGACCTCCGGTACCACCGGCGCGGCCAAGCGCGTGTTCTATACCGAAGGTGACTGCGCGCGCACGGTGGAGCTCTTCGAGGCCGGCCTGGGGGAGCTGATCTTCCCGGGCAGCGTGACGATGATCCTCTTTCCCTTCTCCGGGCCGCACGGGCTCGGCGAGCTGATAGCCGAGGCGGTGGAGCGCCTGGGCGCCAGACCGCTCAAGCTGGGAGCGGGGCTGACATACGGAGAGTACGCCGCTGTGCTGGAAAAAGAAAAACCGGATACCTTTGTCGGTATGCCGGCCCAGCTGCTGGGGCTGCTGCGCGTGTGCGGACGGGGCAGCCTGCGGCGCGCGCTTGTCAGCGGCGACGCCTGTCCCGACGCGGTGCTCAAGGGCTGTGAGGAGATTCTGCAAAGCCGCCTTTTCCCGCACTACGGCTCGCGGGAGATGGCGCTAGGCGGCGCGATCTGCTGCCAGGCCCACGCGGGGATGCACCTGCGGGAAAACCATGTAATCGCCGAGATCGTGGACGAGAACGGCTGCCAGCTCCCCCCCGGAGAGACGGGCGAGCTTGTCATCACGACGATCGGCATGGAGGCCATGCCCCTGATCCGCTACCGTACCGGCGACTATACCCGTGTGATCCCGGGCCGATGCCCCTGCGGCAGCGAGGTGCTGCGCCTCGATACCGTACACAGGAAAGACGCGGCGGAGCTTGCCGCGCTGGATGAGACGCTGTTTTCTCTGCCCTTCGTGGCCGCCTTCCGGGCGGAGCGGCGCTGCGGCAGGCTGCATCTGCTGATCCTGACCTGCGGGGAGGGAATCCTCCCGGCTCTTGACGCCGTCGTGGAAACGCGCCCGGTAAAGGCGGAGGACACGGCCCTGTACGCCGGGAAAAGAAAGGTTGTGGAACAATGACGGAAATTGGCAGAAAAGACAAAGAGACATGCTGCGCCACACCTCAGACGCCGAAAGAGACAGAGCATTTTGCAGACTGCATGATCTGCGGCAAGCCGCTGGTCTATTTTGACCGGGCAAAGCCGATGCGCTGTGCGATCTGCGGCAGGGAAGCGGAGAGCAACTGTGCCTGCGCCGACGGTCACTTCGTCTGTGACGCCTGCCATGAGAGCGCGTCCATCGCCTTTTTCGTACCGCTCCTGCTTGCCAGCACGGAAAAGGACCCGCTCGTCCTCTTCGAGCAGGTCGTCGCGCTGCATCCTGTGCACATGCACGGGCCGGAGCACCATGTGATCGTGCCCTGCGTGCTGCTGACGGCCTACCGCAACAACGGCGGAGAGATCGATCTTCCCGCCGCGCTCAAAGAAGCGGTGCGCCGTGCCAAACAGGTGCCGGGCGGCGCGTGCGGCTACTGGGGTGTCTGCGGCGCTGCCGCGGGCGCGGGGATCTACATGAGCATCCTTCTCGGCTCGAACCCCGTGCATAAGGAAGCCTGGCCAATCCCGCAGAAGCTGGTGGCCGACTGCCTGAACGCCATCGCGGAGCTGGGCGGCCCCCGCTGCTGCAAGCGCACGGGCCGGCTTGCCATCACGCGCGCCGCGGCGTTTACGGAGGATCTGCTCGGCGTGGAGATGCCGACAGGGGAGATCCGCTGCCGCTATTTCCGCCAAAATCACGAGTGCCTGTTTCTCTCGTGCCCCTATTTTCCAAAGGGTTGAAAACCGGGGCTGTTGCTTTTTGCAACAGCCCCGTTTTCTCTTTTACTTTTATTCACGCTCCAGCTTGTCAAACATGGCTTTGACAGAGGGGGCGTTTTTTGTCAGCTTTTTGATCGACAGCTCTTCAGCCTTGTTGTTGGCAAGCCTCAGATTGTTCTCCGACGAGAGCAGCGCCTCCTTCGTTTTCTGCAGGTGGGCGATCGTCTTGTCGATCTCGTCGATGGCGGCGGAAAACTTCTCGCTGGCCAGACGATAGTTGCGCCCAAAGCCGTCCTTGAAGGCCTGCATATTCTCCTCGAAATGCAGAAGATCCAGCTGCTGGTTTTTCACAATCTGCAGCTCCCGCTGATACTGCAGGGAGTTTTGCGCCGCATTGCGCAGCAGCGTGATGATCGGGATAAAAAACTGCGGGCGCACGACGTACATTTTCTCGTAGCGGTAGGACACGTCGGTGATGCCGTTGTAGAGCTCACTGTCCATCTCCAGCAGCGAGACCAGCACCGCGTACTCGCAGCCCTTTTCACGCCGGTCCTTGTCCAGCTCCTTGAAAAAGTCCTCGTTCTTGTGCTTCGTGGCGGTCTCGTCCATCTCGTTCTTCATCTCGAACATGATCGAGAGGAACTCCGTGCCGTCGCTGTCATAATCGCGGAAGATAAAGTCGCCCTTGCTGCCGGTGCGGGCGTCGTTGTCCTTTTCGAAATACGCGTGCGGAAAGGCCGTTGTACGGATGGCGTTGAACTGGGTCTGGCAGTGCTGCTCCAGGCTTTCGCCCACCATCTTCGTGGACTGGCGCGCCTTGAAGTCCTTGTAATACTCGATCTGATCGTCCTTGAGCCGCAGCTGCTCCTCATAGCGCTGGCGCAGCGAGGCTTCCTTATACTTGCTCTCGCTGTCCTTGCCGGCAAGCTGGCCCTCCAGCTCCGCGATGCGCTTGGCGCGGTCGGAAAGCTCCTTTTCCTTTTCCTGCACGGCCTGCACCACAGCCAGCTGCCTGGCCGTCTCTGCGCCGTTGAGCCTGGCGCGCAGGGCCTCAAGCTCACGATCCTTCTCGGCCAGCGCCCGCTCCTTTTCCGCCGCCAGCTCGCTCTGCTGCTTCTCGCGCTCCATGCGCTCAAGGCTGCGGTCGTGCTCGCGCGTGCGCTCCATTTCCTGCTCGCGGCGGGCAAGCTCCTTTTCAAATTCCCGGTCCCGGACCTGGCGGACGATCTGATCATAGCCGGACTCGTCTACCTGAAACACCTTTCCGCAGTGCGGACATTTGATCTCCTGCATGGCGAACGCTCCTTTTTATCCTTGCTACTGCCATTTTAGCGGCTTGTTGTCCGAAAAGCAAGACAAAGCCAACCGTCAACCGACAGGATCCACAAGGTTGACAATAAGCGGCTTCTGTGCTACGCTTGGAAAAAAACACGGAGGTATCCGACTATGAGCACGCCGGAAGAAGAAAAAACAACACGCCGCTTTGACACCTGGGACCTGGCAATCATGGGCCTGGGCATCGCGCTGATCGCGGTCTGCTCGTGGATCTCAATCCCGATGACAGTGCCCTTTACGCTGCAGACCTTTGCCGTGTGCCTGATCGCGGCGCTGCTGGGCCTGAGACGCGGACTGTGGACCGTGCTCTGTTATATCCTGCTCGGCGCGGTGGGCGCGCCGGTGTTTGCCGGCTTCAAGGGCGGCTTTGGAGCCTTGCTCGGCGTCACGGGCGGCTATATCGTGGGCTTTCTTTTCACGGCTCTCGTTGTGGGACTCGCCTCAGAGCGCTGGGGACGCAAGCTTAAGGTGCTCGTCCCGGCCATGATCCTGGGCATTTTGCTCTGCTATGCCTTCGGCACGGCCTGGTTCGTGCTGGTCTACACCAAAAACAGCGGCCCCATCGGCGTCGGCACGGCGCTGGGCTGGTGCGTGCTGCCCTATATCCCGGCAGACGCGGCCAAGCTGCTGCTGGCAAGTCTGCTTTCAGTGCGGCTCTATCCTCTCGTCGGAAGGAGACCCACTACATGACAAAGGATCGGGTATTGGACAGCCTGCGGAGCAGCGGCGGGAGCTATGTCTCGGGCGGCGCGCTTTCGGCGGAGCTGAGCCTTAGCCGCACGGCGGTGTGGAAGGCCGTAGAGCAGCTGCGCGCGGAGGGCTTCGTGATCGAATCCGCGCCGAAGAAGGGCTACCGGCTCCTCTCCGGCGGCGACGCGCTTACGGAAAGCGGCGTGCGAGCGTATCTGCGCCGCAGGGATCTGGACCTGCGGGTTTATAAAAGCATCAGCTCGACCAACACGGTGCTCAAGCAGCTTGCCGAGAGCGGCGAGGCCGAGGGCACGGTCCTCCTGGCCGAGGAGCAGACCGCCGGCCGCGGCCGGATGAGCCGCAGCTTTTTCTCGCCGCCGCGCTCGGGGCTGTATATGAGCCTGCTGCTGCGCCCGCACTTGAGCGCGCAGCTCTCCACGCGCATCACGGCCTGCGCCGCCGTGGCAGTGGCCGAGGCGATCGAGGAGCTGACCGGCTGCAGGGCGGAGATCAAATGGGTCAACGACGTGCTTGTGGACGGCAAAAAGGTCTGCGGCATCCTGACCGAGGGCTCCATTGACTGCGAGAGCGGCCTCATGCACTACGCCATTGTCGGCATCGGCATCAACATCCGCCCGCCGGAGGGTGATTTTCCCGCAGAGCTGAGGCAAATCGCGGGAGCGCTCCCCACGGCACCGGACGGGGAGGACCTGCGCTGCCGTCTGGCCGCGGCGGTTCTCGACCGGCTGATGGATCTCTATGAGCAGCTCCCGGAGGGAGACTGCTACGAGGCCTATAAAAGCCGTTCATGCCTGATAGGGCGGCAGATCAATATCCTGCCGCTTGAAGGCGAGCCGGTCCCGGCGACGGCGATCGGCGTCGAGCGGGACTTTTCCCTGCGCGTGCGCCTGACGGACGGGACCGAAAAGTGCCTCAGCTCCGGCGAGGTCAGCGTCCGGGCCAGATAAGGCAAGGGACTGTCTGACAGCTTTTTTGCGAATACGAACCGGGAAGAAAAGAATGATCATTTGAATATTTATCCCTCCCCGGGGCTTGCACGGGAAAGGCTTTGCATGGTATACTTTTTCTATTCCGACAGGGAGGTCAAGGTACGATGAATAAAAAGCTGATCGTTCTCTCCGGCCCGTCCGGCGCGGGTCTGGGCGATATTGCCGCGGCGGTCTTTGCCGCGAGGAAGGACGTTGTCCCCGTCGTGCCGGTCACGGCGCGCAAGATGAAAGAGGGGGAAAAGGACGGCGTCGGCTTTTATTTCTATGATCTCGAAGGCTGGAACGCCCTGAAGGAATCCGGCGACCTGATCGAGGCGACCGAGTTTGCCGGCAACGATTACGGCACCTCGCGCCGGCTCGTAAAGGAACTGCTGGACAGGGGGCTCAACGTGATGATCGACCGCTCGGTTGACCGCGCCGCACAGGTAAAGAGGAACATGCCCGAGGCCCTGTGCGTGTATATCGAGCCGTCGGAGCGCGTGCTTGAGGAGCGTTACCGCGCCATCTGCCGCAGCGAGCTGGAGTTGTCCCTCCGCATGGAGACGGCAGAGCGGCAGCGTGCGCTCTCCTCCTTCTGCGACGCGCGCATCAACAGCGACGATCTCGAAGCCGCCGCAAAGGAGCTCAGCGCGCTGATCGGATAAACCAAAACCATAATAAAGCTGCCGTACCATCCGGTACGGCAGCTTTTTCTTGTTCAAAACTCTTTTTCCCAGGTGGCGATCACGGCGTTCATCACCGCGGCACGAAACGCGCCCTCCTCCAGCTTCCTCACGCCCTGGATCGTGCTGCCGCCGGGGGAGCAGACCCGGTCGCGCAGCGCGTCGGGATGCTCGCCGCTATAAAGCAGCAGCTCGGCCGTGCCCTTCATCATCTGCGCGGCATAGGCGATGGCTTCCTTGCGCGGCAGCCCGCAGGCGACGGCGCCGTCGGCAAGTGCGTCTACGAACATCGCCGCAAAGGCCGGGCCGCAGCCCGTGACGCCGGAGGCGGCCTCCATCAGCGGCTCAGAGAGCTCCGAGACCATCCCTGAGGCGGCCAGCAGCTCCTTGACAAGCTCTTTTTCCTGCTCTGTCACGGCGTCGGAGGCGCACAGCATCGTCACGCCGCCGCCGACCGCGACGGGGATGTTGGGCATGATGCGCACGACGGGGTGAGCGCCGAGAAGCGCCGTCAGCTCTTCCAGCGTCCAGCCCGCAACCATCGAGACGATGAGTACGCGCTTGCGCGCGGAGAGCTCGCCGCGGATGCCCGCCACCATCGCCTCGAGCCCCTGGGGCTTGACAGCGAGGAAGAGCACGTCGGCCTCCCTGGCGGCGTCAGCGTTGCTGCAGACCTCCGCACCCAGCTCCTCTGCCAGACGCGCGGCCTTTTCCTGCGTGCGGTTCGCCAGCAGCAGACGCTCCGTCAGCGGGCTCTTCGCCGCGGCTCTTGCCAGCGCGCCGCCCATGTTGCCGCATCCGATAAAAGCGATCACGGCCATGCTCAACCCTCCTTTTCCATGCGGGTGATCCTGCCGCTCACGCTGCCGCCGCCGGTGATGAGCGGCACGCGCTCCAAGATCAGCGACGAGGTGTCCAGCCCGTACCAGCGGACCTTGGAGCCGGCCAGACGGCGGATGGAATATTTCGCGTTCAGCACGAATTCGTCAAAATCGCTCAGCTCTGTCTTGGTGGTGACGGATTTGTGGATCATGCAGAATTTAAAGGTACCGACGTTGGATTTGCCGTAGATGGAATATTTCTTGTCCTGGTGGGGCAGCTCGCCGCGCTCCTGCATATCCTGGACGATCTGGCGCAGATAGACGTTCACGCGCGGCGCGCACTTGAAGCCCAGATTGATGCGGATGCGGAAGATGCAGTCGGTCCCGTAGCGCTCGAGCTCATAGTTCATCGTGCTCGGCTCGTTGAGCGTGTGGACCGAGACGAACCAGTAGGCCTGGGCGCGCTTGGTGTCCTTGTCCAGGATCGAGTAGAGCACGTCGCGGTCCATCAGCTCGGGGTCGCTGCCGTTGACGAGATAGACCAGGTTGTGCGCCAGCAGGGGGACCTCGGTGTCGTCGTGCAGGGCGACAAGGCTCGGCACATGCTCGCGCACGCGCAGCTGGGTGCTGTACTGCTTTTCCAGTTGGGTGCCGCGATACCAGATGATCATGATAAAGAGCAGCAGCAGCGTCAGCAGGACCGTGACATAGCCGCCGTGCAGGAACTTGCCGAGGGAGGAGATAAAGAAGATCGACTCGATCGCGCCGAAGACGAGCAGCACGAGCACGGAGAGAACGGGCTTGCGCCGCAGCTTGAACAGGTACACCGCCAGCAGCAGCGTCGTCATCAGCATCGTCAGCGTGATGGCGAGACCGTAGGCCGATTCGATCCGCGCACCGGAGCGGAAGTACAGCACCACCAGGCTGCAGCCGATCCACAGCAGGTTGTTGACCTTGCCGATGTAGAGCTGGCCCTTGGTGTCGGCGGGATAGCGGATCTCCAGATGGGGCAGCAGGTCGAGGAGGATAGCCTCAGAAACCAGGGTGTAGGAGCCGGTGATCAGCGCCTGAGAG
>CAMHER010000042.1 GCA_946184215.1 uncultured Clostridia bacterium
TCAGGCTCATCAGCGCGCAGCCGATCGTCCAGTAGGCGATGCTGTTGACGCCGGGAGCGGTCCAAACGGCATAGTCCTGATACATCGGGAGCTTCGCGATCAGTGCAAGCAGCGCGCCGCTGAGCGTGAGGCAGATGCCGCCGATGACCGCGCCCTTCCCCTGCTTTTTGGCGATGGCAAGGCAGAGAGCCGCAAGGCCACCGACCGCCGCGACAATTCCGGCGTAGAACAGCACCATGACGCCGGGGCTGCCCGCGCCGCCGTCCATCAGCGGGGTGAAGAAGATCGCCGGGAGCAGGATCGCGACAAGCAGGATCAGCCATGTCGCAATGCGCTTGCCGCCCTGCGGCGCTTTTGCGACTGCCAGCTCTCCGGTCTTGGCCAGCTTGAAAAACGGCAGCTCGATCAGGATGCCGGCCAGGACGACGATCAGCATGATGAAGCCGACGAGCGCGACGCACTCAAAGGCTTCCTTCCACTGCCAGACCTGGTTCGCGGGGGCGATGTCCTTCAGCATCGAGGCATATTCGGCAAAGGCCGTCTGGTAGAAGGAGATCGCATAGCCCGTCGTGGTCGCCGAGAAGTGGTTCCACGGGTGGGTCTGCGCCGGTTCGTAAATGATGCGGCGGCCGCCGTCCGCGGTGTCATACCAGGTATTGGCCTGCGCCGGAGCGCTCTGCTGCAGGAAGGTCATGCCGTCGGGCGTGGAGACGTAGTCCTTGTGGCGGACCGTGCCGCCCTCGACGGTGGGATCGTTGAAGAAGAACTCGTCGTACTGGGCGCAGACCTTGCCCATCGTGCGCCCGCCGCCGAGCGCGTCAGCCGTCGCGGCGTCCACGCCGACAAAGGACGTGTACATGAAGTCCGAGCCCTCGGACAAGCCGCAGGCTACCTTGCGCACGCCGCTCTCGGCCGCCTGCATCTCGTCGAAGGCAAGCGCCAGCGTGCTGGAAAAGCCGCCCATCGAGTGACCGGTCACGCCGATCAGGCCATTGCCGTTTTCATCCTTGAGCACGTAGGGCTGGTCGTACATATACTGTACGGCGTCGTTCATGGAGTTGGCCCAGAACGGCAGCCAAATGCCAAAGAAGCTGGTGTCGGAATAGACGCTGTGATCCAGTGCGGAGTGGCCGTGGTCATACTGGTCCAGCGCCAGAACGACAAAGCCGCGGCGCGAAAGCTCGATGGCGTTCGCGTCCTGCATTTCCGCGGAGTTGAGGTAGCCGTGCGTCACGATCACCGCAGGCTTGGGGTTGTCCGCAGAGGCATCCTTCGGCATATAGAGCAGACCGCTGAGACGGCCGTGTCCCCCGTCGAAGGAAATGCGCGTTACCTTTGTCGCGCCGATGCCCGTGTTGAACAGGCCCGCCAGCGCGCTGCCGAGCAGGATCAGTACGAGAGCAACGCATAGCAGAGTTTTGGTTTTCTTGCTGAGCTTCATTTCACTCTTCCTTTCTCTTTTTCCCATTGAATATGGGCTCCTGTTTGTTTCCTGTGGAAACTATATGCATAGTATATCGCCAAAATTCACAAAAATCAAGAGCCAATAACGCAAAACTTTTGTTGCTCCTATCCGTTTTTTCTGATAAAATACAGGCAGAAGAAACGGAGGATGCCATATGAAGCTTTCCTGGATGGGTCAGTACCGCGACGTTGTGGACGCGCTGATCCACTACTGCAACATTTACGCCGCCGCCTATAAAATTGAAAAGATGGAATACCGCGGCGTGCGCTACTCCTATGCGCAGATCCAGGTGGTGGAATATCTGCTGGAAAACGAGGAGCGCAACGAGAACATGTCCGCGATCGCAGCGCGCCTTGGCATCACGCGCAGCAATTTTACCAAGATCGTCAGCCGTCTTGTCGCAAAGGGGCTGTTGGAAAAGGATTACCTGCCCGGCAGCCGGAAGGAGCTGAAGATCACGGTCAACTCTTTTGGGCGTGAGCTTTATGACGCCTATGCCCGCGACATTCTGCGCTGGCACTTCTCCCCCATGTTTGCCGAGCTTGATCGGATCGATCCGTCCGATTATCCGGCGATCCACGACGCGCTCTACGCGGCCATGGGCGGCAGCTCCTACCTGGAGGAGGCCGAGCACAGGCAGGGGTGATCCTGGAAGCGAAACAACACGGCTGCGTGTCTTATTCGACACGCAGCCGTGTTGTTTTTTCCTCAGCACTGCTTCATGACGCGTATGAAAAATTCGACCGCACGGCACGCCGTTTCGAGCCGGATATGCTCGTTGTTGCCGTGGATCGTGCCGCGCTCGGCCTTTGTCAGATCCATCGCGGAGAAGCGGTATACTCTGTCGGAAAGATCCCGGTAATGGCGGCTGTCAGAGCATTGGACCATCAGATACGGCGCGACGAGACAGCCTTTCCAGGTATCGGCCACCGCGCGTGAGATGCGCTGCCATCCCTCGCAGTCCGTGCGGGAAATCGGGCTGGGCTCAAAGGACTGGAGCACCTTAAGCGAGATGTCCTTGTCCTTGATCGTATCCCGGATCTTCATCAGCGCGCTCCTCACGCTGTCATGCGGGTTGAGACGCAGATTCGCCACCATTACAGCTGAGGGCGGGATCACGTTCGGCGCCTTGCTGCCCTGCATCTGGGTAAAGGCCACCGTCGTACGCAACAGCGCGTTGAGTTCGCCTCCCTGCTTTTTGCAGAGCAGATCCAGCACCCAGCCAAAGCACCAGAGATTGGCAAAAATCATACGATACAGGAAGGTAGAGTGCCGTCCGAGCGTATCGAACATTTCCAGCGCCGGCTTGGTAAAGTGGGCTTTGAAGGGGCGGTTTTCTATCCTTGCGCAGGCGGCCGACAGCTTCCCGATCGGCGTATGCGGCGCGGGTGCCGAGGCATGTCCGCCGCCGGACGAGACCGAGAATTCGAGATTCATCAGCCCTTTTTCTGCGATCCCGATCAGACCGCAGGGCTCGCTGACGCCGGGAAAGACGTTCTCCACGACGGCACCGCCCTCGTCCAGGACAAACTCCGGTTCGATCCCACGTTCCTTGAAGAAATCGACGATATGCACCGCGCCGTCTCCGTTGACCTCTTCCCCGCCGGAGAAGGCAAAATACACGTCGTTTTGCGGCGTGAAGCCAGAAGCGATCAGATTGTCTGCGGCTGAGAGGATTCCGTTGAAGGTGACCTTGGTATCCAGCGTGCCGCGCCCCCACATGGCGCCGTCGCGGACGAGCGCCTCGAACGGCGGGACGTCCCAGTTTTCCTCTTCCACCGGAACAACGTCATAGTGCGCCATCAGCACGGCCGGCTTGCCGTTTCCCTGTCCCTTCCAGCAGAAGAGCAGTCCCCGATCGGGCAGACGCATCATTGGGCAGCGCGCATTTACATTCGGATACAGCTTTGGCAGCAGGGCAATGAGTTTTTCAAACTCAGCATCGTCCTCCTGCGCGGGGTCATAGCTGGATACCGTGCGGCAGCGCACCAAATCCCCCAGCGCCTGAAGAGCCGCTTCCGCATCAAAGCTGACCGCCTCCGGTTCGCTTTGCGCCGCTTCCTTTGGCCGGAATAGCGCCGTGCGGATCAAAATAACGGCCGCAAGCACCGCAAGCAGGCAAAGAACGATCCATCCGATCATCACAGGATCCCCCTTTTATACAAAATACGCGAAACGCCGAGCGTAAAGAGCACGCCCACAGGCACCATGATGCCGACCGTGCCCGCATTGAGCGCCGGGATCGCAATAAAGAGCACGAGCATCAGCAAAACCGGCGCGACCGCGATCTTCCAGTTCTTTGAGATGAACACGACGCCGAGCGCGCCGAAAAGCGCGGGCAGGATCTGAGCGAAGGCCGGCGCGAGAGCCGGTGCGTTCAGCAGCGGTGTCAGCGGTGTGATGAGCACGACGCCGAGAATGATGAGCGTCGTTACGATGCTCGACACGGCGATCGCGATCGTGGAAACGATCTCTCCCTCCTCTGAATTGATGCTGACCCCTGCCTGCTCAAGCGCGTTGAGGGCGACCGGAAGCTTGAGATTGGAAATGTTCCCCGTCACGAAGGACAGATACGAGCCTCCGGCGCCGAGCATCGGCACATAGGTCACCGTCTCGATCGCGCCGACCGCCCAATACATCGGCGCTGTTGCAAGCAGACCGAGCGCAAAGCCGTGCCAGTCCGGCATCGTGCGATAGATCAGTGCAACCGCGACTGGCACCAGCAGCAGGATCACAGCCACAGAGATATTCCAGATGCGCCCCTCTCTGTGGACGGAGCGGAGATATGCGGATTCCTGTCTCATTTCTCTCTCCTCCTCTCAACCCAGCCAGGCCGTGAACGGCACGGCGCTTGCCATGCCCGCGATCAGACTGACAGGCAGGGCATAATCGGCCAGCACACGCAGCCCTTTTCTTTTCGACGCAAGACCGAGCGCCGTCATGACAAGGGCCGACACGGTCATGACGCACACGGGGATCAAGCCGGACAGATCTCCGCGGAAAATGCCGGAGAAGTCGCAGAACACATAGCCGATAAAAGCCGAGATCATGCCGATGAACATTGAGGCGGAAAAGATCTCTCCCCATTTTTTGTCACGGTTTTCCAATGTGATCATACCGTTGAGCAGCCTCTCGCCAATCAGCGGTACCAGCCAGATACCGATTAGGATGCTCACGGTCATGACGGCGGCGATCGTAACATACTGCTGCGCCGTCAGTGAGCTGACCTGACCGAAGGTCAGACCCATTGCGCTCTCGGCGTTCGTGGCCGCGATCGTTTCATAGGAAAGATTGCCCACAACGCTGAGCCTAAGCCACGGCAGCGGGACTCCAAGATCTTTTGAAAGCGTAATGACGCTGATCACGATCGCCGCCGCGGGCGCGATCGTAAAAATAGCCGCCGTGCGCGCCGTTCTCCCAAGTTTTTTCATATCCATCCCCAAATCGCGCGCGCGTCGCCAGGCCTTGATCAGGAAGCAGATCGACTGTGCCAGCACGACCGCGACAGCAAAACCCGCCACGACGAACAGGATCGGGCTGTTTACGTTAAACTCCATATGCAGACCTCCTTTCAGTTCAATTGAATAATACTTTAAATCAAAGAAGAATTCAAGTGATTTCTTTCATTCCTGCGCCAGCTTTTGGATGACAACCGCCCTATGGCGTGATATACTGGATAAAACATGCAAAAGAGGATACGCATATGGTGACACATCAGCAGGCTATCGACGCCTGTCTGGAAATGCCGGGCGCGTACGAGGACTATCCCTTTGACGACGCCAACTATACCTGCATGCGCCACAGTTCGAACAAGAAGATCTTCGCTCTCATCTTTGATTACGGCGGGCGTGTCTGGATGAATGTCAAGAACGATCCCGCCTGGGGCGATTTCTGGCGCAGGGAATTTACTTCGATCGTCCCGGCCTATCATATGAACAAGCTGCACTGGAGCGGGATTATTCTCGACGGCAGCGTGGATGAGGACGTGATACGACGCATGATCGCCGACAGCTATGATCTTACGGCTCCGCGCAGGAGCAAACAATACACGGAGGACTTTTAGGGGACGGTTACAATGGAAGAAACAAAAACTGGAAAACTCTATATCGTCGCGACGCCCATCGGCAATTCTCGCGACATGTCCCCGCGCGGGCGCGACATTTTAAGCTCTGTTGACATGATTGCGGCTGAAGATACGCGCCGCTCGATGGTGCTGCTGGGCAAGCTGGAGATCCGCAACAAGCTTGTGTCCAACCACAAATACAACGAATACGGCAAGGCACGCTACTTTGTCGATGAAATGCTCGCGGGCAAGAGCGTCGCCGTCATCACCGATGCGGGCACCCCCTGCATCTCCGACCCCGGCAACGAGCTGATCCGCGCCGCGGTGGAGGCGGGCATCGACGTGATCGGCGTTCCGGGCTGCTGCGCGGCGGTCACGGCTCTTTCCGTCTCCGGCTTTGATCTGTCAAGCTTTCTGTTTTACGGCTTCTTCCCCCGCGAGAACGTTGAGAGAAGAAAGCTGCTGGAAAAGCTGCGCCGGGGCGATACCCGAACCTTTGTTTTCTATGAGAGTCCCAAGCGCATTATGGAGCTGGTTGATTTCTTTATTGAGAGCAAGGCCGGCGTTCGCATGTGTCTGTGCAACGATCTGACAAAGCTTCATGAAATGAGCTTTCGCGGCACCCCCTGCGAGGTCAAGGAAAAGCTCCTGGCCAAGGGCAATTATGAAAAAGGCGAATACGCCGTCGTAATCGAAATCGAGGAGAGTTATCTCTTCACCAAGACCGAGCATACCGTCTCCGCCGAGGCGATGCTTGTCGACGCGATGATCGCCCGGGGCGTCAGCGGGAAGGACGCCGTCGCCGCGGTTCTCGCCGACGAGAACAACTCCTACAGCAAGAACGAACTGAAGGCCGCGCTGCTGAATCTGAAAAAGCTGATCTGACGGGGAGGATCTTCCATGCCGACACTGAAAAATGAACTCTCCGCCTCTCTTCCTCAACTCAGCAAAGCTGTTTTTTCCCAGCCCACCGACGCCGCGGAATATGAAAAGGTCACGATTCGACCGATCCGTCTGGGCGGCGAGCTCTCCTTTCAGGCCGAATCGATCCGGGATAAAAAAGCATTTCATCTGAATCTGGATGAGAAAGCGCTTCTGCGCTTTGCCGACGAGACGCTCGACGGCCGTTACCGTCAGGTCCTTCTTATCCGCAGCGACGGCTCGGCCCAATACGTTCTCAGGCGCGACGGAAGCTATCGCAAAAGCGGCAAGTCCTCCGTTCCCCGCCCCGGCGGCGAGAGCGCAGCCTCGCATGATCGGGAAAAACACTATCTTCTTGCCGAGGGAGAATACATCCCGGCCTTGGTGGACCTTGGCGTTTTTACGCCGGAGCTGCAGATCGTCAAATCGAAATATGACAAATACCGGCAGATCAACCGCTTTGTCGAGCTGATCGACGACGCCTTCTCCGGCGTTGAGCCTGGAAAGCTGACGGTGCTGGATTTCGGCTGCGGCAAGTCGTACCTGACCTTTATCCTCTATTATTATTTTGCCGTCAAGCGCGGCTTTGACGTGGACATGATCGGATACGATCTCAAGGAGGACGCAGTGGAGCGCTGCAACGCCATTGCCAGGAAATACGGCTATGACAAGCTGCGCTTTCTGGTGGCCGACGTCACAAAGGATCGGCTGTGGGATAAGGAGATCGACCTGCTCGTCACACTGCACGCCTGTGATACGGCAACAGACTATGCGTTGGACTTTGCCGTGCGGCATAACGCGAACTATATTTTCTCCGTCCCCTGCTGCCAGCATGAGATCAACCAGACGATCCGCAAGGGCGGCGATCTGGATATCCTTCTCAAGCACGGTATCATCAAGGAGCGGCTCTCCGCCCTTTTGACCGATGCGATCCGCGCTGACGTGCTGGAGGATATGGGCTATGCCGTCGATCTGATTGAGTTTATTGATTTTGCCCATTCTCCGAAGAATCTGATGATCCGCGCTGTCCGCCGTCGGTCCGCGCGTGAGAAAAATCTCCCCCGCTGCCGGGAGCTGGCGGAGCGATACGGTTTTACACAGACGCTTCTGTCGCTTACTGACACGGAATAAGGAAAGGCGCCCTCTCAAAACAGCGTTTCATTCTGACAGCGCCAAAGCGCGAGACGATCCGTTTGTAATCCGGGCAGAAAACATGGTATAGTGAGTTTATCATACAACAGGAGGCGATCAACCTTGTCCTTTTCTTTTAATCATTTCAATTTTAATGTCCTCGATCTGGAGCGTTCGCTGAAGTTTTATGACGAGGCCCTGGGGCTCAAGGTCGTGCGAGAGAAGAAGGCCGCCGACGGCAGCTTTATTCTCAACTACCTGGGTGACGGCGTGAGCGATTTTCAGTTGGAGCTGACCTATCTCACCGACCGGACAGAGCCCTATGACCTGGGCGAGCAGGAATTTCATCTTGCCATGATGACCGATGACATGGCCGCGGCACATGCAAAGCATGAGAAGATGGGCTGCATCTGCTTTGAAAATCCCGCCATGGGGATTTACTTTATCGAGGATCCGGACGGCTACTGGATCGAAATCATTCCCAGGCGTTAAAATCCATAAAAAACGTCGTTCGCTTTTGTGCCGAATGACGTTTTTTTGATCCGTATTTGTTTTTTATCTCCCGGTAGGGTAAAATAAAATTTGGAAAATTTTTGATCGGAGGATCGCATATGGAACTCGAGCTGAAAGATTTCGAGCTGGCGCAGGAGCGCCTTAAGCCGATTCTACATCATACCGAGCTGGACCTCTCTTCCACCTTTTCCTCCATGACGGGCGGAAAGGTCTACCTGAAATGCGAAAACCGGCAGAAGACAGGCTCATTCAAGATCCGCGGAGCCAGCAACAAAATCGCCGCCATGGTCGAACGGGGTGAGAAATGCTCGGTCGTTGCCTCTTCGGCGGGCAACCATGCGCAGGGCGTCGCCTATGCCGCGAAGAAATTCGGTATCCCCGCCACGATCGTCATGCCCAAGGCCGCTCCTATTGCCAAGGTGCAGGCAACCGAGGGCTACGGGGCAAAGGTCGTGCTCGCCGGCGACTGCTATGACGACGCCTATGCCCGCGCCTGTGAGATCTGCCGGGAAGAAGGCGCTACTTTTCTTCATCCCTATAACGATCTGGAGGTCATTGCCGGCCAGGGCACGCTCGGTATGGAGATCTTGGGCGATTTGCCCGCGGTGGATATCGTGATCGTACCGGCCGGAGGCGGCGGGCTTCTCGCGGGCGTGGCAGCTGCGGTCAAGCAGCTCAATCCCCGCGTAAAGGTCTACGGTGTACAGGCCGAGGGTGCCGACGCCATCGCGCAGAGCTTCCGTGAGGGCAGGCTCATCACCACCGAAAGCGCCTCCACCATTGCCGACGGCATTGCCGTCAAGGCGCCGGGCGATATCACGGTGGAGCTGATCCGACGCTATGCCGACGGCGTGCTTACCGTGTCCGACACGGAGATCGCCGACGCGATCCTGCTCCTGCTGGAGCGCTGCAAGCAGGTTGTCGAGCCTGCCGGCGCCACGCCATTGGCCGCCGTGCTCAGCGGCAGGCTGGACGTGAAGGGCAAACGCGTGGTCTGCGTACTCTCCGGCGGCAATATTGACGTCAGTTTTATTCAAAGCATCATCGAGCGCGGCCTTGTTGCCCGTCATCGCCGCATCAAGTTTGTTGTCACGCTTGTTGACCGTCCGGGCAGCCTGATGCAGATGCTCGGCGTCATCTCCTCCGCGGGAGCCAACATCCTGCAGTTGGAGCATGACAAGCTCAGCGAGGGACTGAACCCGAACGAGACGAACGTTCACGTCTCGCTGGAGGTGGGCGGTGAAGAGCACGGCGACGCCGTGATCGGCGCGCTGCGCGAAAAAGGCTATGTTGTCGAATCTGAGATCTGATTGGATCGAACAGAAGGAGGAATTTACATGAAAACCGTTTCTACCGAAAAAGCGCCTGCCGCGATCGGTCCCTATTCCCAGGCGCAGATCGCCGGCGGATTTGTCTTCGCCTCAGGCCAGATCCCCATCATCCCGGAGACCGGTCTTCTCGCCGAAGGGCTGGAGGCCCAGGCCCATCAGGTCTTCCGCAACATCACGGCGCTGCTTGCCGCCGCGGGAAGCGACATCTCCAGGACCGTCAAGACAACCGTATTTATCAAGAACATGGACGACTTCGGCAAGATCAACGAGATCTACGCCCAGTATTTTGCTTCTCCCTTCCCCGCGCGCTCCTGTGTCGAGGTGGCAAGGCTTCCGAAAGACGTACTGCTGGAATGCGAGGTCATTGCCGAGCTGTAATTGTCTCGTTTCCTTGACATGCTTCAAAAACTTGATATAATAGGGCAGGAGTTTTCTCCTGCCCTATTTTACATAAAGGATATGGAAAGATGGATAGATCCGAAAAGAAAAAAGAACTGATCCGCTCGATCAAGTTTCTGCTGTTCTCGATTTCGGCCGGCTTGATAGAAATCGTCTCCTTCTCCCTGCTCAATGAACTGACCGGCTGGAGCTACTGGCCCTGCTATTTGATCGCACTGATCCTGTCGGTGGTCTGGAACTTCACACTCAACCGCCGCTTCACGTTTCAAAGCGCAAACAACGTACCGAAGGCGATGGCTTTGGTTTTGCTGTTCTATGCCGTCTTTACGCCCGTTTCCACTTATCTGGGCAACTATCTGGCGGAAGGGCTCGGCTGGAACGAGTATATCGTGACGGGGCTGAACATGGTCGCAAACTTTGTTCTGGAATATCTGTATGATCGCTTTGTCGTTTTCCGCGGTTCGATCGACACCAACGACCTTGCGCAAAAAGCGCGGGAAAAAACAAAAAGCTGATTTCCTGGCGGTATGCTGCGGCATACCGCTTTTCTTATAAGAAACCTCTTTCCTTTGCGGCCCGGTATATGGTATACTGTAAAATTGTAATGAAATGCAAAGCGTGCCCGCTGCGGCACGCCGAAAGGTGAAAACTATGCCGGCTGAAGTATGGAAAGGCGCTCCGGTGGCCGAGGCGCTCAGTGAAAACCTAAAAACGCGCATCGCCGCGCTCGCGGGAAAGGGCGTCGTCCCCTGTCTCGGGATGATCCGCATCGGTGAGCGGCCGGGTGATCTGTCATATGAGCGCAGCGCGACAAAGCGCTGTGACTCTCTCGGGATCGCGATCGAAAAGCATGTGCTTCCCGCCGGCGTCACCGAGGACGAGCTTATCTGCCTCATCAAGCGGATGAACGCCGACAGCGCGATCCACGGGATCCTCTTCTTCCGCCCCCTGCCCGAAGGGATGGACGTGCGCAAGGTATGCGACGTGATCGCGCCGGAAAAGGACGTGGACGGGATCACCTCCCGCTCCATGGCCGCCGTCTACGCCGGCGAGGAACACGGCTTCTTCCCCTGCACCGCACAGGCTGTGATCGAGATGCTGCGATACTATGACTTCCCCATCCGCGGCAAGCGCGCCGTCGTTGTCGGCCGCAGCCTTGTCACCGGGCGTCCCGCCGCGCTGCTGCTGCTGCGCGAGCACGCCACCGTCACCGTCTGCCATACGCGCACCGCGGATCTGAAGGCCGTGACGCGCGAAGCGGATATCCTTGTCACGGCAACGGGCCATATCAACACCGTCACGGCCGCGCATATGCGCCCCGGGCAGATCGTGATCGATATCGGAATCAATTATGACGAAGTCCGGCAAAAGCTCTGCGGCGACGTGGATCACGAGGCTGCTGAGCAGATCGTACGTGCCATCAGCGCCGTTCCCGGCGGGATCGGGGCCGTGACCTCAACCATTCTCGCCTCGCATGTGGTCGAGGCCGCAGAGAATCTAACGGAGACATAAGCATGGAATATAAAGAAGCCCTCTCCTATCTTGACGGCGCCCGCTGGTTTGGAGCCGAGCCGTCCCTTCGCCGGATCCGCACACTGCTTGAGCAGCTGGGCGATCCGCAGAAAAAACTGAAATTTGTCCATATCGCCGGCACCAACGGCAAGGGAAGCTGTGCGGCCATGCTCGCCTCCGTGCTGCGCGCCGCCGGCTTCCGCACGGGTCTTTACACCTCTCCCTATCTCTACCGTTTTTCCGAGCGCATGCAGGTAAACGGTGAGGAGATTGATCCCCTCTCGCTCTCACGCTGTGTGGAGCAGGTAAAAGAAAAGGCCGATAAGATGGAAGAGCATCCCACCGAATTCGAACTGATCACCGCCACAGCCATGCTTTGGTTCTGCGAGGAAAAATGCGACGTCGTCGTGCTGGAAGCCGGGCTCGGCGGCCGCTTTGACGCCACCAATGTGATCGAGCATCCGGCCTGCACGGTCATCATGAACATCGGTCTGGACCACACACAGGTCCTCGGCAGCACGCTGGAAGCGATCGCCGCAGAAAAAGCCGGGATCATCAAGCGCGGCGTCCCCTGTGTGGTCTACGAGCAGTCTCTCTCGGTACTGGACGTGTTTCGCCGCCGCTGCGATGAGCTGTCCGCGCCTCTCGCCATCCCGGATTTCTCCTCCCTGAACGTAGAGTTTGACAGTCTGGAAGGACAGGTCTTTTCCTATCGTGGCGAAACATACGCTCTCTCGCTGCTCGGTGCCCATCAGCGCCGAAACGCCGCCGTCGTCATTGAATGTGTCTCCTTCCTTCGTTCGCACGGCTGGGGGATCGAACAGGACGCTTTGGAGCACGGCTTGTATGCCGCCTCCTGGCCGGGACGCTTTGAGCTTTGCCGGGACGATCCGTTTTTCATCGTAGACGGCGGACACAATCCCCAATGTGCCGAGGTCATACGCGACAGTCTGCTGCAGTATTTTCCCGAGACGCGCCGTGTGATGCTGCTCGGCGTGCTGCGGGATAAGGATTACGCAAAAATGGCCGAGATCCTCGACCCGGCAGCGGATGAATACGTCTGCACCGCGCCGGACAGCCCCCGGGCGCTCCCGGCAGAAGAGCTGGCCGCCGCGCTGCGCTCCTTCGGCAAGAGCATTACCGTCTGTGATAGCATTGCCGATGCCGTTTTCACCGCCATTGAGCATGCCGGAGCGGATGGGATGGTCTGCGCCGCCGGCTCGATCTATCTGGCCGGAAGCGTGCGCTATCAGCTTGGCTTGTACTGAAAGGAGCGTGCAGCTTATGAAGGCAAAAGAACAAACGCTGGATGCTTTTCTGTCCGATCTCGCCTCTTCTCTCCCTTCTCCGGGCGGTGGAGGCGCCGCGGCGCTTTGCGGCGCCCTGGCGGCGGCGCTTGCTTC
>CAMHER010000043.1 GCA_946184215.1 uncultured Clostridia bacterium
GACACGCCCTTTGAAAACGACAAGGGCAAGTACGTCTTTATCGACACGGCCGGCATCCGCCGCAGATCCAAGGTGGATGAACGGGTGGAGAAATTCTCGGTCATGCGTGCCCAGCTTGCCATTGAACGGGCGGACGTTTGCGTGATCATGATCGACGCGCGCGACGGCGTGACCGATCAGGACACGAAGATCGCAGGACTTGCGCACGAGGCGGGAAAGGCCAGCATCATTGTGGTCAACAAGTGGGACCTGGTGGAAAAAGAGACCGGCACGATGGAAAAAATGCGCAAGGACGTAATGCGCGATCTGAGCTTTATGAGCTATGCGCCGGTGCTGTTTATCTCCGCTTTGACCGGACAGCGGACAGACCGTCTTTTTGAGCTGATCAATTTTGTCAACGACCAGAGCAACATGCGCATCTCCACCGGCATGCTCAATGATGTCCTGGCCGACGCGCAGGCGCGCGTGCAGCCGCCCACGGACAAGGGAAGACGGCTGAAGATCTATTATATGACGCAGACGGGTATCAAGCCGCCCAACTTTGTGATCTTCTGCAACTCCCGCGAGCTGTTTCACTTTTCGTATCAGCGGTATCTGGAAAACCAGATCCGCGGCGTGTTCGGACTGGAGGGTACGCCCATCCGGCTTGTGATCCGGCAGAAGGGAGACAAGGAATGAAATACTGGATCTTCAGTATTCTTACCGCGGCGATCGCTTACCTCTTCGGCACGCTCAATTCGCTGGTTGTCGCCTCACGGCTTGTTTTCAGGACCAATCTCAAAAAGATCGGCAAGGGAGAGCGCTGGCTGCCGAATTTCCGGCGTATCTATGGGCTCAAGGGCTTCCTGAAGCTTGGCGCTGTCGAACTGGTCAAGGACGCTGTGCCGCTGCTCCTCGCCGGCCTCCTGTTCCACGCCGATGGGAACGCCGTCGTCGGACGCGCGCTGGCGGCTTTCTGCCTTGTGCTTGGAAGGATGTACCCCTCACCTTACGGCTTTCGCGGCAGCTACGGCTGCGGCGCACTGATCGTCGGAGCAATGTTTGTAAACTTCTCCGTCGGCGCGGCGGCGCTGGCCGCGCTGCTGCTGGTCTCGTGGGCAACGAAATATCTTTCGCTGGGTACGCTGGCCGGAGCGATTGTCATGGTGATCGCGGGCGTTCTGGTACTCGACAACGATCTTGCCGTGCGGCTTTGTATCTTTACAGCGATCCTGACGCTGATCCGGATGATCCCGGCGATCCGACGCATCGGCTCCGGGAAGGAGCCTCGGCTCAGCCTGGAAGAGGACATCACATACAAATTTGACGAACAATTCTGAGCCTTAAAGCGCCGCAGCCGCGGCGCTTCTTTTTTATACAGGACGGGAACGAAATCTAAATATTCCTTAAAAGAACGGAAATCGCCTGTAAAAAACAGATCAAGTGGTGTATATTACAAACAGAGGTAAATTTTTCTTTTTGTTTTTTTACATTCACGAAACCTTTTAGATCAAAAATGCGTCTATAATACAGGATGCATCTTTTCGGGAAAGGAGGCGAGGGGATTGGCGCGAGCCGCCGTGACGCCGGAACTTGAAAAAGAAAGGCGCAGAAAGTGGATCCTGCTGATCGTGATGCTGCTGTCGCTTGCCGTCATGATCACGTCTCTCATTTTTTTGGCCAGAATCAGAGGATGGCGCGTGAGGCGAAGCGAAAAAAGTCTGCTGACGATCGTGAGCGCCTCTTCACCCGCGTCTGCCGACAGCGATCAGACGCTGAGCTTTGTTGACGATGATTTTATGATCGACGAACGCTGTGCCGCACAGCTGGAGCAGATGCTGCACGATTGCCGTGCCGCCGGACATAAGCCGAAGATCCTCTCGGCTTATCGCAGCGAAAGTGAGCAGCGAGAACTGTTTAACGCCCTGACGGAGGATCTGGTGGCTGACGGCCATGACTTTGATACCGCCAGAGAGCTTGCCGCCCTGCAGGTTGATCCGCCCGGAGAGAGCGAGCATCAGTTGGGGCTTGCTGTCGATATTGCGGAAGAGGAAGATCACAAACCAGGCGGCACACAGCTCTGGCTTGACGCACATGCCTGGGAATACGGCTTCATTCTTCGCTACCCGGCCGGAAAAGAGAATATTACCGGGAAGAACTTCGTTCCGGACCACTACCGCTATGTCGGGACAGACGCCGCCAAACAGATCCATGAGCTGGATATCACACTGGAGGAATACGTCGCGATGTTCTACGGAAATTGATACCAGCTCTACATACAACCGCCCGAGGGGAAAGACCCCCTCGGGCGGTTTTGTTTAATGCAGCAGAAGGGCCGTGCCGAGCCCGGCAACGGTGCCGAGCAGAAAGTACAGAACGCGGGTCAGAACCGTGACGCTGCGCTGCGGCGTGTGGGCGGCGGTATAGCCCCAGGCGGCCTGCTGCGCCTCGCGCAGGATCTGGGCACGGTTCACGCCGCGGCGGGTAAAGAGATCATCGCAAAGTATGAATATTGCCTCCTTGAAATACTCGGTATTCGGGGACTTTACGATGATCACATTGCCCGCGCTTCCCTGGATCACCTCCTTTCCATCCCTGCTACGGGAGCGCTTTTCCTTGCCCGGGGACAAAAGTGCTCGCAGACGGCTGCCGATCGCGGCGCGGAAGGGGCCGATCATACGCGCTCCTCCACGCGGACGGTGACAACGGTCATGTCATCGCTGCTTCCGTAAAGGCTTTCAGCCTCCCGGAGCGTGCTTTTAGCCAAAGACTTCATATCGTCATTTCCGCGCAGCAGGATATTCTTTACCCATTCGTCCTCGCCGTCTGCGATCACGCCGTCAGAGGCGATGATCGCCGTGCAGCCCGGCTGAAGCTTCATATGTACAACGTCCGGAGCGGTACCGCCGCCGAGACTGAGACCGGCCGCCAGCGTTTCGCCCTTGATGCGCCGTACGCTTTTGCCGCAGCGGACATAGGACGGCGCGGCGCCGTACTTGTAAAAACAGGTCTCGCCGGAGAAAAGGTCAATGCACATCAGATCGACCGTTGCAAAGCCCCAGTTCTCTCCGCCACGCAGCAGCAGAGCGGAGTTGAGCACCTTCATGGCGGCAGCGCCGTCAGCGCCGGAACGAAGGAATTTCTCCAGGATCGCGACGACCTGGGAGCTTTCCTTCGCGGCCTCGTCACCGCTGCCCATGCCGTCGGAGAGAATGACGCAGAGCACGCCGGATTCTGTCTTGAAATAGCTTCCCTTGTCGCCGCTGACACGCTCGCCCCGTTTTTTGAGGGAAGCGATACCGATGGAGACCGCCAGCGGCTCAGCCTCCAGGACAAGCAGGCGGGCGTCCGGGGTATCCGCGCCCTGCGGCAGACAGACACGAACGCCGAGAATGTCAGAGAGCTTGTCAAGATAGCCGGGGATCTTCGTCAGCGGGGCGAGCGAACCGCTCTCCATCGTCGCGCGCAGCCTGCCGTGACCATCGCGGTAGACCGAAACGTCGGCGTCGATCTCGAGAGAACGGAGGTAGCGCAGCAGACGCTGCTCAGCCAGAAGATCCGAGCCGTTCACGCTGCCAAGCTCATCCGCCACTGCACCGAGGAGCTGCGCCATATCCGCATATTGCCCCCAGGCCACGGAACGGTTTTCAGCGAGACAGGCCTTCAGCTCACGCCGGTAATTCTGCGCGCGCAGTTCACTGTTCACGGCGGCGACAAAGGCGCTGAGATCCGTACATTTGCTGCGGAAATAGCCGGGAAGATCCCCGACGGAGAGCGAGCCGTTCCGACGCATGGCCTGCGTCGCGTCGTTCAGCGCGGAGAGCG
This sequence comes from uncultured Clostridia bacterium, assembly GCA_946184215.1. Classification (GTDB taxonomy): domain Bacteria; phylum Bacillota; class Clostridia; order Oscillospirales; family Oscillospiraceae; genus Limivicinus. The sequence goes on from CAMHER010000043.1 coordinate 3,805, forward strand.
TGTCGAGATACTCGGCATTCCAGCAGCGATTTTTATTGACGCAGTGCGCGCAGACGTGATCGGCCGCCCGGTCGAACACGCGGGCGATATCGTTGTCGTTGGCGTTTTCGCGCAGAGACCGCTCCACGATCCCGTAGAGCTCGCCGTAGGCCTCGCCGAGTCCCTTGACCTTGTGGGCCACAAAACGCCGCAGATCCCGCTCGCCGCTGCCGTGCTCCGCTGTCTGAAGAAACATGCCGAGGTCGGAGACAAAGCGAGCCGGCAGCAGGATGAAGATCACAGAGGCTGAGAAGGTCTCAAACAGGGCGGAGGTCGAAACAGATTCGCTCCAGGAGCACGTGACGGCAAGCGCCGAAGCAAGCACAAAGCTGAGTGTGAACAAAAGGCGGCTGTGCCGCGAAAAGACGCCGGAGAGAAGACCGGAGAAGGCATAGGCCATCACATAAAAGTTGTTGCCGGATGAAGAGAGATCGGTTGTGATGCCGAGAACTGTACCGGCTGCTGCACCCGTGAGCATCCCTCCCTTGAGCGCGGAAGCCATCAGCACGACCAGAGCCAGCGTCCGACCGATCGAGATAAGATCAAAGATCCGTAGGGGGACGAGCGCCATCAGTGCGCAGGCCGACAGAACGGTGGCGGAAATGCTGCGGCGGATCTCCGCACTCTCGGTCAGATCGGTGTCTTTTCGAAGAGCTTCACGGAAAAAATAGGCGCCGGAGAAAGCAAGAACGGTTTCCAACAGGAGGGAGGCCGCATCCGGCGCCGTTGCCAGAGAAAGTGAGAAGCTGCCCAAAAAAGCAGTAAGCGCCGTGACCAGGGCGGAGACAAAAGGCATGAAAAAGGGACGGGAGAAAAAAGAAAACTCCTGAAAAATATAGGCCGTGGTAAAGGTCAGCACCGCGGCAGCTATGTAGCGGATCCCCCAGCCGAGGGAACCGCCGAAAAGGTAACCGAGCGCTGCACCGAGAAGAGCAAAGGCACCTCGCCACCCGCTTCCGGCCGCTGCGACGAGGGCGATACCAAACGGCGCGCCTCCACCCGGAAGGCGGGCGAGAGACAAAAGCGCGCCCAGCGCCGCGGCAAAGAGACAGCGAAACGCCGTCTGCCATCGCACGTCCGGGACCCTTTGTTCCATCTTTTTTTGCAGCGCACCCAAACCGCTTCGATCATCCATCTTCTTCATTCTCCTTTGCAGTTTACATAAGGTAAGATAAATTATAATTATGTAATTCCAAGAAGTCGGTCGTACAGCGCTGTAAAATCCGATATCTTTCCGCCAGAAAAAGAGGGGAAATGAAAGCGGGACGAGGCGGAGCACATCGAAACGGAGCAGCCGGGACAGAGAACCGCTTTTATGATCACAGCAAGGCGAAGGATGCTCTTTGTCTTGACAAGATCGCGCAAAACGCGCCTAAAAAGGTTGCGGAGGCGGACGCTGCGTGATAAAATAACACTATCTTTTTGGGGAGGAAAGCTGTCATGAGCCGTATTGCCGATATCGCGCTGGCCCCTTCGGGCGAGATCAAGATCAACTGGGTGGAGCGCAATATGCCCGTGCTCCGTGCGCTGGGCGAGGATTTCAAAAAAACAAAACCCTTTGCGGGACTTCGTGTGGCGCTGTCTGTCCATTTGGAGGCAAAGACAGCGTATCTCTGCCGTGTGCTGGAAATGGGCGGCGCGGAGATGTATGTGACCGGCTCAAACCCGCTTTCAACGCAGGACGACGTGGCAGCCGCGCTTTGCGCGGGCGGCATGAATGTTTTTGCGCGCTACGGCTGCTCGATGGAGGAATATGAGCAGTGCCTTTGCAGCGTGCTGGAAGCCGCACCCCAGATCATCATTGACGACGGTGGGGACCTGGTGCATCTGATGCACACCAAATACACCGACCTGATCCCGCAGGTCATCGGCGGCTGTGAAGAGACGACGACCGGTATCCACCGTTTGAAGATCATGGCACGCGAGGGGACGCTTCGCTTCCCGATGATGATGGTCAACGAGGCGGACTGCAAACATATGTTCGACAACCGCTATGGAACCGGGCAGTCTGTCTGGGACGGCATCATGCGCACGACCAACCTGGTCGTGGCGGGCAAGTATGTCGTCGTCTCCGGCTACGGCTGGTGCGGCAAGGGCGTGTCGCTGCGTGCAAAGGGACTGGGCGCCAAGGTCATTGTGACGGAGACAGACCCGATCCGGGCATTGGAGGCTGTGATGGACGGCTATGAGGTCATGCCGATGGCCGAGGCCGCCGCCCTGGGCGACATTTTCATCACCGTTACCGGCTGCAGCGGCGTGATCCGAAAAGAGCATTTTCTCTCGCTGAAGGACGGCGCGATCCTCTCGAACGCCGGACACTTTGACGTGGAAGTGGACATGGCCGGACTGGAGAAGCTGGCTGTGAGAAAATACGAGGCAAGGCACAACATCCAAGGCTATGTGCTGCCGAACGGCAGAACTGTCTTTACGATCGCCGAAGGACGGCTGGTCAACCTGGCGGCGGCAGACGGCCATCCGGCAGAGATCATGGACATGAGCTTTGCCGTACAGGCGCTGAGCGCCGAATATCTTGTCCGGATGCGCGGCAAACTGGATAATACGGTCATCGCCTTTCCGCGTGAGCTGGACGAGGCGGTCGCCGCACGGAAGCTGCGCGCAATGGGGGTTTCGATTGACGCCCTCTCGGATGAGCAGAAGACGTATCTCGGCATATAAAGATAAAAGACCCGGGGAGGTGAGCACAGTTGGATGAGGAAAAGAGTATCGACGAGCCTGTCGTTTACGACGACCTGGTCGATCAGCACACCGACGAGCTGACTGAGCTGCTTGACAATCATGATATGAAGCTCCTGCGCGAGAGAATGAATGAAATGCAGGAGTACGACGTGGCCGAGTTTCTCTCTTCGATCACGGACAACCGTATGCCGATGCTTTTCCGCATGCTGTCCAAAGAGAAGGCGGCGGATGTGTTTGCCAATCTCGAAGCGCCGGATCAGGAACGGATCATCAACTCTATCACGGACTCGGAGCTGTCCGGTATCGTGGAAGAGCTGTACGTCGACGATGCGGTCGATATGATGGAGGAGCTGCCGGCCAACGTTGTCAAACGTGTGATGCGTACCGCTACGCCGGAGACGCGAAATCTGATCAACCAGTACCTGCACTATCCGGAAAACTCCGCCGGCTCGATCATGACAGCGGAGTTCGTGGATCTGAAAAAATATATGAGCGTCAAGGAGGCCTTTGCCCGTATCCGGCGGATCGGCGAGGATAAGGAGACGATCTACATCTGCTTTGTCACCTCGGCCCACCGTAAGCTGGAGGGCATCGTGACGGTCAAGGACCTGCTGCTGGCAGACCCGGACACGGTCATCGAAGATCTGATGGACCGCAACGTCATCTATGCCGTGACGACAGAGGACCAGGAGAGCGTTTCCGAAAAGTTCTCGGACTACGACCTGATGGCATTGCCGGTCGTGGACAAGGAAAACCGCCTGGTGGGCATTGTGACGGTCGACGATATCATCGACGTCATGGAACAGGAGGCTACCGAGGATATCCAGATCATGGCCGGTATGACGCCGTCCGACAAGCCCTATCTGCGCACGAGCACCACGGAAATGTGGAAAAACCGCATCCCCTGGCTGATGTTCCTGATGCTGTCCGCGACCTTTACCAGCATGATCCTGACCTCATTTGAGGACAGGCTTGCCGTCCAGGCTGTGCTGATCGCCTTTATCCCCATGCTGATGGGAACGGGCGGCAACTCCGGCGCGCAGGCGTCCACCGCGGTGATCCGCAGCCTTTCGCTGGGCGATGTGGAGCCGAGGGACGTGCTGAAGGTCATGTGGAAGGAATGGCGTGTGGCGCTTCTGTGCGGGCTCTCCCTGGGTGGCGTCAACTTTGTCAAGATGCTGCTTTTGGACGGCATGCTTCTCGGAAACAGCAGCATTACGGTCTCGGTGGCCGCCACGGTCAGCCTGTCGATCGTGTTTATCGTCATGTTTGCCAAGGTCGTCGGCAGCTTTCTGCCGATCGCGGCGGAGAAAATCGGCGTCGATCCCGCCGTCATGGCCAATCCGCTGATCTCTACGCTGACAGACGCAGTATCGCTGCTGATCTATATTTACATGGCAAAACTGATTTTGAAGATTTAGGTGACGCCTTATGCAAATGTCTGCTCTGCTGACAAAAATGGCCCTGTTTGTGATCGTGATCCTGATCGGCATGTTGGGAGCGAGAAAAAAGATCCTGACCAAAGACTTCAACCGCGGCCTGAGCTGGCTGGTCGTCAACATTTTTATTGTGGCGGCGATCATCAACTCGGTCATCTCCATGGACGCCTCGAGCCTGACGCTCCGCGAGCTGGGCTTTATCCTGCTGATCTCCAGCGTGTGCTATGTGGTGATCTATCTGATCGGCGCGCTGACGGTCCGGCTTTTCCGGGTAGAGAAGGAAAAAGCGCCCCAGCTTGAGCTGCTGATGAGCGCGATCAACAATCTGTTCGTTACGCTGCCCGTTGTCGAGACGATCTACGGCGGTAAGGGCGCGTTTATTATCGCGCTCGGATGCATCCCGTTCAACCTGCTGCTGTTCACCTACGGCATCGCCAGACTGCGGGGTTCGGGCGGCGGTTTTCACCCGAGAGATATTCTGTCCGCGCCGCTGGCGGCCACATTGGCTGCTGTGCTGCTGTTTGCACTGCGTGTCCCTGTCCCGACGCCGGTGAGAAGCATTCTTTCTTCTGTTTCCGCGGCGACGGTGCCCATGTCGATGCTGCTGGTCGGCTCTTCTCTCGGCAGCGTGAACCTGGGAAAGGCGCTGAGGGACAGGAGCATGATCCTGCTGGCGGCAGAGCGTTTTGTCCTGGCGCCGGTGATCGTATTTTTCCTTATGAAGCTTATCTGCAGAGACGACATCCTCAGCGGAGCTATGGTTATCACCGCCGCCAGCCCCAGCGCGATCCTTGTCACGGCGCTGAGCCTGCAGACGGGCCGCAGCGGCGAGTACAGCTCGGAGGGGATCACGGTCACGACGCTGCTGTCGATGATCACGATCCCGCTGACTGTCTATCTGCTGCTGTAAAAAGGGGAGAGGAACGTGCATATTCCGCAGGGAGCAAGCCAGACAATCGAACTGCTGGGCTTTGACGAGGCGCTCTCAGCCTCATCCGGCAGCGGGGCATATGACAGCGAAAAATGGCTGTATGTTCCGGATTTTTACACGGAATACCGATATATCCTCGGCACAAAAGGAAAAAACCCGCTGATCTGCATTGGCATCAACCCCTCAACGGCGGCGCCGGACGACCTGGACAACACGCTCAAATCCGTCTCCCGCATTGCCTCCCACAACGGCTTTGACAGCTGGATCATGTTCAACGTCTATGCACAGCGGGCGACGAATCCGGACGATATGGATCAGAGACTGAATGTCCGCCTGCACAAGGAAAACATGAGAGCGTTCTCCTACATACTCTCCGGCGTGGAAAAACCAAACAGACCGGCCGTGTGGGCCGCCTGGGGCACGATCATCGAAAAGCGGCCGTACCTGAAAGACTGTGTGATGGACATGGTCCGGATCGGTAAGCAGTACGACGCACAGTGGCTTTGTGCCGGGAATTGCTCAAAAAAAGGCCATCCGCATCATCCGCTGTACCTGAAAAAAGATGAGGAAGTCAAAGCCTTTCCCATCGACGCCTATCTGGAGAAACTATGAACGAAATATGCCGAATCGCCGTATGTCAGCTCAGAACAGAGCTGGACAGCGCCGAGACCATGAAAAAAGCCGCGCTCTTCATACGCCGCGCCGCCGAGAGCGGAGCAGATTTTGCCGTACTGCCGGAGATGTTCAACTGTCCCTATTCGTCCCGCTATTTCAGAAGCTTTGCCGCGCGCGGTCATGAGCGCGCATTGGAGGAGATGGCCGGATGGGCAAGAGATAACCATATCTGGCTTGTCGGGGGTTCTGTGCCGGAGACAGAGGGAGAGAAGCTTTACAACACCTGCTTCGTCTTTGACCGGGAGGGGAGACTGGCCGCGAAGCATCGTAAGATCCACCTGTTCGATGTGGACATCCCCGGCATGCGCTTTCGTGAGTCCGCAACCTTTTCCCCGGGTGAGGAGATTACAGTCTTTGAGACTGAGTTCGGCACGATGGGCGCGGCGATCTGCTTTGACGTGCGTTTTCCGGAGCTGTTCCGGGCCATGGCGGTGCGCGGGGCAAGGGTCATTTTTCTGCCTGCGCAGTTCAACATGACGACGGGCCCGGCCCACTGGGCCGATACGTTGAAGATCCGGGCTGTGGATAACGAGGTGTTTTTCGTCGGGGCATCCGCGGCGCGCTACGAGGGATTTGATTATGAATGCTGGGGCCACTCGGCGGTCTATGATCCCTACGGTACCCTGCTTGCACAGGCGGACGAGAAGGAACAGATGCTGCTCGCAGAACTGGATCTGCGGCGGGTGGACGAGGTGAGAGCGCAGCTGCCGACCTTTCTGCGGCTGCGGCGCGACGTTTATATGGTGGCGGAATGAAGATAGAAGAGAGTATCCGGCGCTATGTGCCGTTTAATGAACAGGAACAGCGCGACAGGGAAGTGATTTTGGATTTTCTGCAAAAGAATCCGGACGCCTTTTTGCGCAGCAACCGCATTGCCCATATGACGGCTTCGGCCTGGATCGTGAACCGGAAGAGGACAAAGGTCGTCATGGTCTACCATAAAATCTATGATTCCTGGTCCTGGACAGGCGGACACGCCGACGGGGAGGAGGACCTGCTTGCCGTGGCCATGCGCGAGGCGTGTGAGGAAACAGGTCTCTCAAGCGTCCGCCCCGTAAGCGAAGAAATCTTTTCCCTCGAGGTGCTGACGGTGGACGGCCACGAAAAAAGGGGCGAATATGTCTCCAGCCATCTGCACCTGAACGTGACCTATCTGCTGGAGGCGGATGAGGGACAGTCGCTGCATATTTGTGAAGAGGAAAACAGCGGTGTGCGCTGGTTTACGCTGGACGGAGCGCTGAAAGCCTCGACGGAGCCCTGGTTCGTCAGGCGGATCTACGGGAAGCAATAAAAAAATGCTTCAGCTAAAAGCTGAAGCATTTTTTTCGTTTAGAAAACAGGATCATTCTTTGTGCGCGGCACGGATCTCCTCAAAGATTGCAGTATGGACAAGACCGAAAAAGATCGTGCCAAACAAGCAGATGGCGAGATAGACGACGAAGAAGGCGATGCCGAAGATCCATCCGACGTAGGGAATCCGCACGAGCAGGCCGAGTACAAGCATCACGACCCAAATGCCCACAATGAGAAGAACATCCGCGCCGAACATCTTGCCCTTATAGCCATCGGTCATGCGCATGGACTTGCGAAGCGCCTCAGTGGGGGAGATTTCTTTGTCGGTGAGGAGAATGTAGGGAACAAAGCTGTAGGAATAATACTTGATGATGTTCATCACCGGGACGAAGGCCCAGATCAGATTCCACAGCTCCTGCCAGCACATGCCGCCGGCATTGCGCAGCACGTCTTCCTTACGGAAGCCCTGGAACAGCTGCTCACTGCGGACTTCCTTGCCGTGGAAGCCGTCAAGCAGAACGCCGGTAAAGCCCAGCTGAAGCACCAGCACAATGGGCAGAGAGATCAGCGGGACCGCGGCGCCGAGCGAAGCGATCAGGCATGCGATCACCGCATAGAGCAGGGAAAGACCCCAGAGACGGATCGGCTTGGCGGCAAGGACAGAAAGCGCCTTGCGGTAAAAATCAAAAATACTGCCGATAGGGGGTTTTGCAGCGGGGGAAGAGGGCGCTGCGGGAGGCGTATCCTGATAGCCCTGCTCAGAACTCTGATACCAGTCGACCGCAGGAACAACGACAGGCGCGGCAGTCTCTTCCGGCTGGGAAACGGCGGCAGGGGCGGCCTCGACCGGCGCATCGACAGGTTCGGACGGCTCTTCGGCTATGGGAGCGGGAGAACCGCAGACGGGGCAGAATTTTGCATCATCCGGCAGCGGAGTGCCGCATTGTTGACAGTTACGCATAAAACATACCTCCAATCTTTTTCTTTATCATAATACCGAATTGAAAAAGTTGCAACTTTTTTCGACAGAATTTATCTGTCAGCAGGAAACCGGGCAGCATAAAACCGGGCGGTCTCGTCTGAGACCGCCCGGTTAAGAGAGCTATCTGCCTGTCGGATGATTCCGAACAGAGGGAATGCTTTGCCGTCAGCCACCGAATACGCTGAGCAGGAAGCCCGCGGCAATAGCGGAGCCAATGACGCCGGCCACGTTCGGGCCCATGGCATGCATCAGCAGGAAGTTGGACTTGTTGTACCGCCGCCCCACATCCTGGCTCACACGTGCCGCCATCGGAACAGCAGACACGCCCGCCGAGCCGATCAGCGGATTGATCCGTCCGCCGGAGGTGTTGTACATGACGATACCGCCGAGCAGGCCGCCGATCGTGGAGATCGAGAAGGCGATGAGACCGAGGACGATGATCTTGATCGTGTTGAGATTCAGGAAGTTTTGCGCCACCATTGTTGCACCAACCGAGGTCGCAAGGAAAATCGTCACGATGTTCATCAGCGCATTCTGCGCCGTGTCGGAAAGACGGTCGGTCACGCCGCACTCGCGGAACAGGTTGCCCAGCATCAGGCAGCCGATCA